>JAHIWM010000243.1 GCA_018815765.1 Gammaproteobacteria bacterium
GCGGTGCCAAACACGGATAAAGGCAATAACAGCTTATCCAGTCGCGGGGTTTTGACTTGCTCTAGCCCTAAAGCTCTGGCGGTAAAAAATGGGATCACCCGCCCGCCCACTATGCCCATCAGGATGCCAAACAGCAGGATCATGCTGTGGCTTAGATGCGAAGCGACGGCGAACTGCTGAGTCGCAGCTGCATAAATAAAAGCTGTATTGAGCAAAGCCATCACAGACAACAGTGGAATAAACAGATAGTTATTTTTACTTTTTGCCCTGATAAGTAGGCTCGCTAAACTGTAAATAGCGCCAGTCCACCACAGCAGTTGAGCGACGATAAAAAGCCATAACAGTGGAGAGTATTCGGCGAATAACAAGCTAAAACGAGCAATCAGCCACAAGCTACTTAAGAGCAGCAAGGGTTTACCCGAAATGCTTGGCAAGCCTGTCCAGTTTTGAGCTGCCGTCAGTAAAAAACCCACAGCCACAGCGGCACCAAAACCAAATAACATCTCATGGGCGTGCCACAGGGCTGCAGGAAAACCAAACTGAAACGACATCAGGCCGCTAAACCACAAGGCCCAGATGCTGATCGCCAAAAAAGCCCAACAGGCTCCGGCCAGAAAAAAAGGCCGGAATGCTAGGGCAAACAGCGGATAAGCAGATAGAGCTTTTCGCTTGCCTTCTTGCACCTCGTCAGGCCAGTGGATATTGATCAAAGGAGGACGCTGGCTCATAGCTTAACGCACTTCTTTATGCAGTTCGTACTGAGCTATACAGCGGCAGACATAGGCAATTTTCACCAAAGTTGCGCTGAAAATCATTGTGACGTGACCTGCCAGTTGCAGCTCAAACGAAAACATATAAGACAGCGGATAACAGACAACCACTGTGGCTAGCAGTAAACTAAAAGACAGAGCTAATAAAGTATTGGCGGCCAGTAACAAAGTTTCGAACTTGTCAGAGGCGGACAGCTTTTCATTACTAAAAAATTGGGCAACATGAAACATCATAAGCTCCTATGGAATCACCGGATTCCGGTTTGGTTGCCTTATGTATTGCAGTTCTGATGCCAGTTATTTTTAATTTAAATTTCAATTACTTAAAAAATAAACCACTAAAAATCATGTCAAAATGACACTAACAAAAAGAGTCAAAATGACAAACTAGATTCTTTGTGACACAATCAAAGCAGAACAAATGTCAGCGGGAGCTGCAATGGCCGAACTCAACTCAACCTTGTTGCTGGAAGTGGCGCTGGACTTGGCGAACAGCATCACCACCACAGATCGCTTTGACCGCTTGCTGGGCTCTGTGCGTAAAGCCATTAACTGCGATGCGGTGGTATTGCTCTCTTTTCAGGGAGAGCTACTGATGCCGCTGGCCATTCAGGGCTTAACAGCTGATACCTTAGGCCGTCGTTTCGCTCTAAAGGATCACCCTCGCCTTGCGATCATTTGCCAAAGCAGCAGCCCGGTGCGTTTTCCATCCGACACTGAATTGGCCGATCCTTACGATGGCTTGTTACTGGCGCAGGCCGGTGACTTGCCTGTGCATTCCTGCATGGGTTTACCTTTGTATTCAGATGGCCAACTGATAGGGGTGCTGACGCTGGACAGCCTGAAACCAGATGCTTTTTCTGCCATAGCTGAACGGACCTTAGACTTGATTGCAGCTATGTCGGCAGCCACCTTAAAAACCGCTATTCAGCTGAAAAAACTCGAACAACAAGCGCTGCAGGCGCAACATTTAGTCGAAGAACTTACTCATGAAGCTCTGATCCGCGATGGTGGCGAGCTGATAGGTCAAAGCCAGGCGATGCTGGCGCTAAAAAGTGATATTCAACTGGTCGCAGGTTCAGATTACACAGTGCTCATTCAGGGCCAGACTGGTGTAGGTAAAGAGCTGGTCGCCAGAACTCTGCATCAGTTATCCAGAAGAGCGAAACAGCAACTGGTGCATTTAAACTGTGCTTCTTTGCCTGAAACACTGGCTGAATCTGAGTTATTTGGTCATGCCAAAGGTGCTTTTACCGGTGCCGAGCGGGAAAGACCTGGTAAATTTTTATTGGCCGATGGTGGCACTATATTCCTTGATGAAGTCGGGGAACTGCCACTTAGTGTACAAAGCAAATTATTGCGGGTGCTGCAAAGCGGCGAAATTCAGCCTGTCGGCAAAGATGAAGTAAAAACGGTGAATGTGCGGGTGATAGCGGCCACCAACAGAGATTTAGCTGCTGAAGTGGCTGCGGGTCATTTTCGCGCCGACTTGTATCATCGATTATCTGTTTATCCCATTACTGTCCCTGCACTCAAAGAGCGACAACAGGATGTGTTGCTGCTGGCCGGCTATTTTCTGGAAGTGACGGCCCGCAAACTGGGCATACGTCAGCTAAAACTCAGTACTGCAGCTCAGTCTGTGTTGTTGCAGTACAACTGGCCGGGTAATGTGCGGGAGCTGGAACATGTGATTAGCCGCGCTGCGCTCAAAGCCAGAAAAGAAGCCAAAGCTCAGGATATTATTGCGCTGTTGCCACAGCATCTGGAGCTGGTAGCAAGCGCAGTTTCAGCCGATAACCACTCGCCAGCGGCTCTGCCTATGATCCACAGCAACGGCTTAAGCCTGAAAGCTGCCACTGAAGAGTTTCAGAAGCAGCAAATTATTCAAATCTTAAGCCAAACAGCAGGTAACTGGAGTCTGGCGGCGAAGCAGCTGGATTTAGACAGGGCCAATCTGGCCCGCCTCGCCAAACGCTTAGGTATTAAGGTCGAAAAAACAGTTCGCAGCTAAAGTTGGGGTCAGATCACATTGTTAACAGTTAACAATGTGATCTGACCCCATTTTTACAAGCGGGATAACCACTGTGTGAGCAATTGCTGGCTAAACTGGCGTAAAGCCGGGGCATAAGCTTGGGTGTCCTGGCGGATTTTAGCTAAGTCTGCCAAAGGCCAGGCTGCTAATTCGGCGGCATGGCCAAGCAGCCATTGTTCGATACGCTGGCCTTCCAATTCGGGGTGGCATTGAAACGCCAGTACCTGCGAGCCTATACGGTAAATTTGCTTGTAACTTTCACTCGATGCCAAAAGCTCTGCACCGGCAGGCAAATCAAAGGTATCACCATGCCAGTGGAACATCTGGATTTCTGCATCCGCGCTCTCAACAGCAAAGAGCTGAGTATTCAGCGCTTCCTGGGTAAAACGAATAGGCGACCAGCCGATTTCTTTGCCATAAGCGCCCGGATAGACAGCTGCACCAGCAGCTGCGGCTATTAGCTGCGACCCGAGGCAAACCCCTACTAATGGCTTTTGTTCAGCCAAACGTTGTTTAGCTATCAGAAGCTCAGTCTGTAAAAACGGATACAAAGCCGTGTCGTACACGCCCACAGGGCCACCTAAAATGACAGTTAAATCGGCCTGATAAGCCGCAGTTAAATCATCCATAGCCGCATCCAGATACTGCAGCTGATAACCAGCAGCCGTTAATGGCTCAGCAAAACTACCGAGATCTTCAAACTGCAAATGCCGGATCACCACACAACTTTTCGTTTTCATCTATTTTCTCCTCTATGCCGGGTCCTGATGTTCACGACAAATCAACTGTGTGCTTGTTACTGGCAAAGGCTGCTGAGTTAAACCACAAAAGGGCAAACCGTCCTGCTGTTGATGGAAACGACAGCTTTTGCACAGGCCAAAACTTTTGCGCTGCTCTTGCCGCTGCACATGACTCAACAACTGATGCAAAGCGCCTGTCAGTTGCTGTTCCAGTTCAGGCCCCAACTGCTGCACTGCCTGTTGCAGCACCTGCACAGCCACCAACTGTTGCACCACAGCTAAACCCGCTGCTGTTGGTTTTAAATGCACTATGCGTTTGTCCTGCAGATCCGGCTCTTTGTAAATCCACTGCCGCTCTTCAAGCGCTTTTAACGACTGGGACACTGTGCCTTTGGTCAGACCAAGATAATCGGTCACGCCCATGACAGTGTCTGAGTAATGATTACAAATACTCAGATAACGCAAAGCGCTAAGCTGCACTGCGGGCACCATAGACAGTTCGGCATCGTCCCGTTGCCAGCTACGCAACAAACTGTTGATGCGTTCGACATAATCAAAAAAGCTTAAAGCCATAGTTTTCACACCTGCACTTGCATCTGGATTTAGAACTGCATTTTATCTTCACAGTATAGCTTGACATTGTATCGAAGCGAAACTATTATTTTCATAATGTATCGACTCGATACTTAATTCAACTTTGAGTGAGGAGCTTTTATGAACGTTCAGGTTTTTGACACCCATGTAAAAACGACCAATGGCCATTACCTGCATTTTGATGTGTTGGTGACGCCAGAGCATGCAGCTAAGGCTAAACTCTATGCACAGCAGTTTTTACAACAACAAGGCTATAACAGTGACGACATACAGCAACAAAGCTGTGATTTTTGTCATAACGAAATAGCCACCCCAGCGGTTATTGCAGCTATTAATGCGCAGGGTTATTACATTCTGAAATTACAGGGCTGCTAAGCGGCTCTGTGTTTAATTAACCCAAGATCAAAGGAGCGCCCTGATGAACCCGGCCATTCTTGCTTGCGATTTACATGATCATGTCGAAATTATCTGTATGAGACGATACCCAGTCCTGATCCATCAGCTGGATGGCAGCACTATTCAGGGTATTGCCCGTGACACCCGAAGTACAGCACAGGAAGAATTCCTGCTGCTGGATAAAGACGGACAAAAAGTGGAAATTCCACTGTTGCAGATAGAGCGTATTGAGGTATTGGATGCCAATGCACCCCAACAGGAGATTTGGTTACAGCAAGGCGGCAGCTGCGCTATTTAACTTAATTCGGGTCAGAGTAAAATTAACTCAGTGTTTTAATTTTACTCTAACCCGAATTAACCAAGAAGCCACCAACCCGGTGGCTTTTTTGTTTTCTGGTAATTAGCAGCACATAACAAAAAAAATAAAACTGTAAAAATCAAAATCTTACCAAATAACCCACAGTTTTATTAAAACATAGCCTTGACACTGTTTCGATTCAAAACAATAATACGTATCGAGTCGAAACATATAGTAAAGTACAGCGCAATACAGTGTAGTGCAGTACAGATTCTTAACCTGCTTAACCTGACTCTTTTAATGGAAACAAAGCTATGAACACTAAAACTATTGCTACTTTTTACCATGCTGGTTGCCCTGTTTGCATTAGCGCCGAGCAAGCCTTGTTAAGCATGATTGACCCAAATAAATACCAAATCCATGTAGTGCATTTAGGCGAGCAGAGTGCTGAAGTCGCAACAGCCAAAGCTGCCGGTGTCCAGTCAGTGCCAGCCTTAGTTATTGATGGCCAGGTATTACATATCAACTTTGGCGCTGCCATCACAGATTTAGCTTGAGGTGAATGATGAAAAAATTACTGTTAAGTTCTTTAATAGCTTTAGCCGCCAGCCAGGCGCTGGCTCATGGCCCTGGTGGTATTCACTCGGAAAAATCAGCCACTAAAGCTGCTTTTGACTTAGTTCACACCCGGGTATTTAAAGACGGTACCCATCTGGTATTTGAACAAGTGGTTGCTGGCACTGCAGGTGCAGAAAAACCAGTCAGCAATGGCGGTAACTTCGCCACAGCAGACGTACTAAGTTATGTCTGGCCAACCACACTGGATTCTTCAGTCATTGGGTTTGATGGTAAAAAAGGCATAGTGGCGCTGGCGTTAACAGCCCACCCTGACTTTGATGACACACCTTTGTATGACGAAAACAACGATGGCAATCTGGCGAACGACGGCGACGACTGGCATTCACACTGGGTAGTGTTAACCCCAGATGAAAGCTGTGGCCCTAAAGGTTTAAAAGTACGGGATATCCCTAAAGGTGAAACTCCTAAAGTGCCAAAAACCTGGCCAGGCGCTCCAATTTATATCGACTCTCCGGGTTATGATTTCAACCTGAAAAAAGATACCGTCACCATCCGTGTGCCGTTAAAAGAAGTGGGCTTCCCAACTGATTTTAACTACGACGGTGTGACAGCTGCGTTGAAAGTAAATGCCAACCTGCATAACCCGCTGCTCTGCGTAGTGAATGTGTACGATGTGGCTTCAGGTGATTTATCTTTACCTGCCACCTGGCCGGAAAAGACGAAATAATTTGTAAAAACTGCATCGGGTCAGAGTAAAATTAAATAAGAGATTTAATTTTACTCTGACCCGAATTAAGTTCTGCTTTCTGCTGGTACATACGTTGATCCGCCACTTTGCTCAGCACTAAATCAGTTTCACCATCCTCTGGATAACAAGCCAGTCCTATGCTGCAGCTGATCTGAATTTCCAGACCATGAATATCAAAAGGTAAAGCGATAGAATGCTGAATTTTTTCGGCCACCAAAGCAGCATGATTTAGTTCGTCCACTGCAGGTAATAGGATAATAAACTCATCGCCTCCTATACGGGCTACGGTATCGGAAGAGCGGATTGCATGCTGTAAACGCTCTGCCACCTGCTGTAATAACAAATCGCCAACTGCATGACCATGAGTATCGTTCACAGGTTTAAACTTGTTTAAATCCAATAACATCAGGGCCAAGGCTTTTTTATGCCGCACTGCGTATTGCAATGCCTTTTGTAAGCGGTCAGAAAACAAAGTGCGATTCGGTAAACCTGTTAAGGTATCGTGCTGCGCCATATAACGCATACGTTCTTCAATTTTACGTCGTTCGGTTAAATCCCGGCTCACCCCCAAAATGCCCACAAATGCCCCTTCAGCATCATACATGCCGGAGATTTTTACTTCACTCCAAACGCGGCGGCCGTCTTTACACACCTGCTCCACTTCGCCTACATAATCCGGATAAACTTCTCCATCCTGAAGAGCTTTGGCTGCCTTTTTCATTTGCAGTTTCACCTGCGCATAAGAGTCAGGTGTCACCAGCTGTTGCATTTGTTGATGCATCAGCTCTGCGACAGTAAAACCTGTCAGCTTTTGTGCTGAGGGACTGATATAGGTAAAATGGCCACTTAAATCCATAGTCCAAATCACATCAGTCGCATGATCGGCCAATAAACGATGCCTTTCTTCACTGCGTTTCAACGCTTCTATTGCGTGACTGCGTTCAATCACAATTTCTGCTAAAGCTGCGCTTTCACTAATCAGTTGAATATCCTGCTCCGACGGAACTGTCACCTCTTTATGATAAATCGCGAAAGTACCCAGTACTTTACCCTGACGGTTTTTGATAGGTTCAGACCAGCAAGAACGGATACCAGCTATATCAACCAGAGCCTGATAAGGTTGCCAGTAAGGATGCAGCCGGACATCCTCCACTATCACTCGCTCCCCCGAATAGGCAGCAGTACCACAGGATCCCACACCATAACCTGCAGCCAAACCATCAATAGCTGCGTTGTATTCATCCGGTAAATGAGGAGCCGAAGCCACATGCAAAAAACCTTGCTCATCGAGCAATAACACAGTGCAGCTGGCCGATGGGTCCATTTGTTCAGCGCCTTCAACCAGTGCATCCAACACCTGTACCAATGGTGCCTGCTCAACAATCATCGCAAGAACCCGACTGCGGTTTTGTTGCATCATGGCAGCGCGCTGACCTGTATTCACTATAGCTTTGAGTTTACGATTGACCCGAAATATAAAAATAACAAAGGCCAAAGTAGCAGGAATAATAAACAGCGCGGCCGCGGCTAAAAGCAGCCAGCCTGAACTACTATTTCCCCATGATGATGCATCCACTGATGCCGGGGTACTGGCTAACAATCCATGTAACAGCACACACCATAACTTCACGTTATTCCCCTATATCTTCATTCCATAATTCTGGTTTAGTGGCAATAAAATCCTGCATCAGTTGCACACACTCTACATTGTCCTGAACGATAAGTTCAACGCCACGGCTTTTGACATAGCCCTCAGGCCCCTGAAAAGTACGGTTTTCACCTACGATCACTTTTGGAATGCCATAAAGCAGCACAGTGCCGCTGCACATATCACAAGGGGATAAGGTGGAATACAACACGGCTCGTTGGTAGTCTTTTGCCGTTAAACGACCGGCGTTTTCCAGACAATCCATTTCCGCATGCAATACACAACTGCCTTTTTGTACCCGCTGATTGTGGCCCCGACCAACAATTTCTCCATCGATCACCAGCACTGAACCTATAGGAATGCCGCCTTCGGCTAAACTTTTTTTGGCTTGTTCTATCGCAGCTCGCATAAAAGGGTCTGTCATTTACTTCATCCTGTAGATCACTTGAAATAAGCCACTGCTTTTTAAAGCTTGTGGCTATGTTTCAGTAGTTTAGTGAGAAAAACAGAAAAAGAAGTACAGATCTGTAAATTAAATTGCCTGCAGTTCAGGCGTTGTCAAAAAGAGGGCAGGCTTTGATGTTGGATCAAACCACTTTAGAATAACTCAAGCTATTGGCCTGATGCAGGTAACGATCAAAACTGGCACAGACTAAACGCACCAGTAACCGGCCCAGTGGCGTTACCTGAATAACACTATCAGAGCATTGCACTAAGCCATCGGCAATCAGCGGGTCCAGTTTAGGTAAGGCATCGGCAAAATAACTCCAGAAATCCTCTATAGCCAAGCGCTGACAAAAGTCAGGGATATCCAGTTTAAAATGGCAAATCAGCTGGCTGATTAACGCAGCGCGGATTTTATCGTCCTGGCTTAAGCTAAAACCCCGTTCCAACGGCAACTGTCCGTCATTCAATTGCTGCTGATAATGCGATAACTCTTTTTGGTTTTGCCAAATCACGCCATTGACCTGGCTAATAGACGACACCCCCAAGCCAATCAAAGCATCCTGACCTGCTGTGGTATAGCCCTGGAAATTACGCTGCAATTTGCCTTGTTGCTGCGCTATGGCTAAAGAGTCTGTGGTTTTGGCGAAATGATCCATACCAATACACTGATAACCAGCGTCACTGAACTCTTTGATGGCCAGTTGCAACAAAGCCAGTTTATCTTCAGCCTGCGGCAGGCTTTGAGTTGGAATTTTACGCTGGGCGGCAAAACGGGTGGGCATATGGGCATAACTGAATAACGACACTCGGTCCGGATCAAGCTGCAGGACGCTTTGCAGCGTCTGTAAAAATCGCTCCGGTCTTTGGTAAGGCAAGCCGTACACCAAATCCAGATTAATAGAGCTAAAGCCTAAACCTTTGGCTTCCAGCACCAAAGATCGCACCAAATCTTCGCTTTGCACCCTGTTAATGGTGATTTGCACTTGCTCATCAAAATCCTGTACACCAAAACTAACCCGGCTAAACCCCAACTGGCGTAAGTGAGCCAGTTTTTCCAGGCTACAACTGCGTGGGTCTATTTCTATCGACAGTTCAGCGTCGGTTTTAAATACAAAATGCTGCCTGAGTAGCTGCATTAACAATGACAACTGATCTTGCGTTAAAAAAGTGGGAGTGCCGCCGCCTAAATGCAGCTGTGAAATGATTTTATCGCTAAGTAGTGGCTGATACAGCGCCATCTCTGTCACCAGATTCTGCAGATACACATCTGCTTTTTCACTATGGCGGGTCACTATTTTGTTACAGCCACAGTAGTAACACAGCTGCTGACAAAACGGGATATGCAGATATAAACACAGCTGATTATCAGAGCCCGCCAAAGCCGCCTGCACAGCCGATGCAGGAAAGTCAGGCTGTAAAGATAAAGCCGTTGGATACGAGGTATAACGGGGACCATTCACCGAATACTTCTGTATTAAATCAGCTGACCATAACATCTGCATTGAACTTTTCTCTGTTGTCCCCTCAAAGGTGGCAGCAGTTTAAAGCATCGGTTTTCGCGCTGTTTTGATCTGAAACAAAGTCAGTCACTGCCTCTTTATCGTTCCGATATAGTTCCGATAACGACCAAAGCCCATAAAACGGCGACAAATCAAGCTGGAAAAAGCCAGCCAATTAACTTAGAATGAACGTTCACTCTAAATGGAGATTTTAAACATGCAGCGTTCCCGCATCGTATTTTTTGCCCTTTCAGCCCTGGCGGGCTCTGTTGCTTTGGCCGGTTGTGGCCAGGCTCAACAAGCCTCAGCTCCTGCGGCTCAGGCTATGCCTGTGGGTGTAGTCACACTGAAAAGTCAGGCCATTACCCTGACCAAAGAATTACCAGGCCGCGTTGCTGCCTCACAAATTGCCGAAATTCGTCCTCAGGTCGACGGCATAGTGCTACAACGTTTATTTACCGAAGGTGGTGAAGTAAAAGCAGGTCAGGCTTTGTATCAAATCGACCCTGCCAGTTTTGACGCACAGCTTTCAAGCGCTAAAGCAGCGGTTGCCCGTGCTCAGGCCAGCATTGCCAGCAGCAAATCTAAAGCCAGCCGTTATACCGAATTATTAAAAATTAAAGCCGTCAGTCAGCAGGAGTTTGATGAAGCCGATGCCAGCTATAAACAAGCTCAGGCCGATTTGCTGACAGCTCAGGCGCAGCTGAAAACAGCTCAGATTAATTTAAATTACAGCAAAGTGTTGTCTCCGATCAGCGGCCAGATCAGTAAGTCTGCTGTGACAGCAGGCGCTTTAGTCAGTGCCAATCAAGCGACAGCTTTAGCGACTGTGACCCAGTTGGATCCTATTTATGTCGACCTGACTCAGTCGAGCAATGAGTTACTGCAGCTGAAAAAAGCGCTGGCCTCAGGAGCTTTAGGTTCTGATGCAGCCATTCAGACTGTCGTTGAACTGAAAATGGAAGACGGCTCTGTGTATCCACACAAAGGCACTTTGCAATTTTCAGAAGTGACAGTGGATCCAGGCACGGGTTCTGTCACCTTAAGAGCACAATTTCCTAACCCGGAAAAGTTACTGCTGCCAGGTATGTATGTGCGCGCTGAAGTGGTTGAAGGGGTAAAAGCCAACGCTATTCTGGCACCACAACGTGGTATCAGCCGCAACAGCAAAGGGGAAGCTACCGCTATGGTGATAGGTAAAGAAGGCAAAGTTGAAGCCCGCATTTTACAAGCCGACCGCACTATAGGTTCAGACTGGCTGGTCAGCAGCGGCTTAAATGCCGGTGATCAACTGATTATTGAAGGCTTACAAAAAATACGACCTGGTGCACCAGTGCAGGCTGTCCCAACAGAAGCCGCTGCTCAAGCCAAATCACAATAAAGCCAACGGAGAATCCTGATGTCACGATTTTTTATCGACAGGCCGATTTTTGCCTGGGTGTTGGCCATAGTGGTGATGCTGGCTGGTATTTTAGCCATCAACACTTTGCCAATAGCACAATATCCATCGATAGCACCGCCAGCTATCAGCGTTAGCGCCAGTTATCCTGGAGCTTCTGCCCGTACTCTGGAAGATACGGTTACCCAGGTTATAGAGCAAAAAATGAAAGGTCTGGATGGCCTGATGTATATGTCATCCAC
>JAHIWM010000244.1 GCA_018815765.1 Gammaproteobacteria bacterium
AAATTACTTTTAAAAAAACTCTGGTTGCTACAGCGTTAATCGCTGCTGCTGGTGTTTCTAGTTTTGCTAACGCTGCTATCGTTAAACAAGTAGCTACTGAAACTTCACAACAAGGTATCGGTGCTTCTGTTGCTGCTGGTACAGTGAACATCGTTCTGAAAGCTGAATACGCTGTAGGCGATACATTCACTATCAAATTCCCAGGCGCTACTTTTGCTGCTGCAAGTGCTCCGGTTCTGGCTGGTTTAGCTGCAGGCGTTCCTGCTGATACTGCTGCTAACAACTTAACTGACCCTGTTGGCACTATCACGGCTACTGATGCTACTGGCTTAACTTTCGGTTTGCTGAGTGCAGTTGGTGATACTTTAACTTACCGTATTACTGCTTTAGACCAAGTACTGACACCTACTACTATCAACAACGTATTAGCGTTAACTGGTGTTACCTTTACTGGTGCTTCAGTTACAGCTTCTAAAGCTGTTGCTATCAACTACGCTGCTCAGACTTCTACTGGTCTGGTAATTGACGTTGCTGCTACCAACAACGGTAAACTGATCGCTGCTGTAGACCAGTTCTCTATCGATTTCGCTTCATCGTTAGATGGTATCATCGATGTTGAAGACGACCGTTTAAGCTTCACTGGTGGCTTATTACAAGACGTTCTGCAGGTTGAATTAGAGTCAGCTGCTATCGCTGGTGCTGTTGTTCCAGCTGCTGATGCTGTAACTCACAAAATCACTGGTAACTTCTCTTTCTTAGATGCAAACAGCAATGGTGTAATCAGCACTGCTGAATTAGCTGCTGGTATCACTGGCGTTACAGCTGGTGCTGATAGCTTAGTTGCTGCTGCTGACTTAGGTTCTATCACTTTTGTTGGTGATGTGAACACTGTTTACACAGTAAACTTCAACCATGTTGACGCTGATGCAGATGGTAAAGCAGACAAAGTAATCAATGCTGGTGCTTACAGCCTGACTTCATCTGTTGAATACGGTGTTTCTGGCTTAGATACTTATACTGAATCAGCTGGTTCATGGACTCTGAACGGTTCTACTGTTCGTGTTCCATACCTGATCATCCAGAACGGTCGTTTCGGTTCAATCCTGAACGTAACTAACCACAGCTCTAAAGACGGTACTATCACTTTAGACGTGTACGCTGAAGATGGTACTCTGTTGAAGTCTAACTACCCAGCCGGTACTTCTAAAGCTGGTTCAGTAACTAGCGTAGCTACTGCAGTACGTAATGCATTAACTGATGCTGGTAAAGACCTGAACACTGCTACTAAGTTCTCTGTACAAATCGTTACTAACGTACCAGAAGACGACGTAATTGTTTATGCTGCTTACACTGATTCGCAAAATGGTGGCGAGCGCGCAATCGTGAACAACGATTCTAAAGTTCAAACTAAGTAATTAGTTAAACTTTAAATGAAAAACGGACCTGTAAAGGTCCGTTTTTTTTTGCATAAATTTCTGCTAAAAAGCTTCAGTGTTAAAACTGCCTAAAGCGTTTTTTACAATTGAGTCTAACAACAGCTGTTGTTAGATTTTTTTATTCGTACTTAAGTATTCTTCCAGAATTTTTTCGTGTTTATCTGGCTAAGCCTGTAGAAATATTAAGTAAAATCTAAAATTGCGCGAGCTTTTCACGAAAGGCTGGGTTAGAATGAAGTGGACAGAATTCAATTTCATATTTTATGCCCAACAACTTTTGTTGGGTTTTTTTTAGCTGAAATTTACTATTTCCTCGCCATAGGTCCTGCATGAAAAAGTGGTTGTTCACTTTATTTTCGACAGAGCAAAAAGCCGCAGTAAAAAGTCGCCTCCTTGAGATTAATTTTTTCCTTATCCGCCTGTTTGCACATCGCGCTTTGTTATCGTCTTTGTATTATTTTTTGTTTAGCCGCCAGTTTGATCGCGAGCATAAAGCTGTACTGCAAGGCCGGATGCTTTATCAAGGCTCCCTAAGCCAGATTGGCCGCAGTAGTGCATTGCTGCGCCGCAATATTCACCGCCTGGAAAAAGGCCTGATTATGCAGCCACGCCGTGCAGTTTTTGCCACTGATTACATTAACGAAACTGTGGCGGTGTATTTAAAAGCAGTGCAACAGGCGACACTTTGTGAGGCTGAACTGAAATGGGCCACTGATGTGTTAACTGAATATTTTACTGTGGTGCAGTACAATGCTGTTATTGCCAAAGCCCGTGCTATGTTTAGCAGTGCTTCAAAACCTGCTGCAGCTGCAACCAGTATTCCTTATGCTTATCAAACTTTGCCGTCTGCGGCTGTCAGCTTTGCTGATTTATCCGCGTTATTTCTGCGTCGGCGTTCTGTGCGTTGGTATCAACAAAAAGCAGTTGAGCCAGAGTTAATTCGCCAGGCTGTCAATATAGCCACTTTGGCACCTTCGGCTTGTAACAGACAACCTTACCGTTTTGATTTGTTGTCAAACCCGCTGGATGCGGCAGATATAGCCCGCTGCGCTATGGGAACTACGGGTTTTGCCGACAATATTCCGTGCCTGATAGTAGTGGTAGGGGATTTAAGTTGTTATCCGGCAGAGCGTGACCGCCATGTGATTTATATTGATGCTTCATTGGCTGCTATGCAGCTAATGCTGGCTTTGGAAACGCTGGGGTTGTCGACTTGTCCTATCAACTGGCCTGATATTGAACAACGTGAAGCCATACTGCAGCAAAAACTGGGGCTGGCGTATCACGAAAGACCTGTGATGTTGATGGCTGTAGGCTATGCCGATCCACAAGGTGGTATTGCATTTTCACAAAAGAAAACCGATGAGTTGTTAGTCCGAGATGTCCGTATTAGTTCAGGTTGATTTATAAGCGGTGCTTTTAGATCTTGTAGAGCAGTACCTAAGAACTATTTATCAAGGATTTTCAATGCTGTCCCATGATCAATGCTATCCGTCGGTAACAAAACTAGCGTTTCCACCTATGCAAATTACGCTGAGCTTCAACCTCTATCAGCTTAATTTATTGTCTGTAAATCGGTGGATTTATGAAGCGTATCCAGGATTGTTAATCTGTTCTTCAGATGAAGATTGGAATGCTTATCTTTCTAAACTTAAGCAGGACGATACTCTGTCGTCTTTAGAATGTGAGAAGATCAGGCCGGAATGTTGCACAAATATAAAAGTGGCCAAAGATTTCGCCTATAGTATCTCCCTCATGTCACTTTTGATGTTTAAGCAGTTGCATTGCCCTGTATTTGATGTACCGGAAGTCTTATCTATTAACATTAATCCTAATGATACTCATAAAGTCGACGTTGTATTTGGTGTCACGAATATAGGTTTGATTTCAAGTACTTTCCTTAAAAGAATATTTTCCGCTTCTTATAATATGTGCCGCTGGTTTGGTATGCATAGCCCACATAGTAGTACCTTAAGAGCTGACGCACTGAATTATCTTAAGACTGAAATAATGCCTCAACTGGATCATTCGAAAGACGCATTTTCCAGCACTGTTAAGTTACTCGAAGTTGCACATAAAGCTGGTATACATTATTACCATATGGGCAACGGTTCCTATCGTTTGGGTTGGGGTAAGCATGCTTCGCTTTTTTATGGCAGTGTTAGTTCTCGCGATTCTTATTCTGGCGTCAGGTTAGCCGGAGACAAGTATTTTGTTACAAAGCTGCTGAAAGCGGCTGGCCTGTCTGTACCTGTTCATCGGCAGGTCAGGCATTTAACCACAGCTATTCAGGTTTGCAGAAGTCTTGGTTTTCCTGTGGTGATAAAACCTGTGGATTCGGAGCGGGGCGAAGGGGTTAGTGTTGATTTGAATGACGAGCACAGCATTCCTGTGGCTTTTGAGAAGGCGATGAAGTTTTCTAAGGCCAAGTCTGTATTAGTCGAGCGGCAGGTGGCTGGAGTATGCCACAGGCTTTTTATGGTGGATGGCCGTTTACTTTATGCGGTAAAACGCTGGCCTCCTTCGGTCTTTGGTGATGGTGTCTCCAGTCTGAAGCAGCTTGTTGAAGCGAATGTTCAGAACGAGTTAGCGAAATTACCTTCTGAACGCTATCCGCTGGTTCCCTGGGATACTGAAACCGAAGCTTTTATACGGCAGATTGGGTTAGATGCAGACTATGTTCCTGTGTCTTTGGAGCGGATCCCGCTTCGTCGCATTGAGTCGACGCAATGGGGCGGTTTTGATGAAAACGTCACCACTCTGGTTCACCCTGACACTTTAAGGCAAGCCCGGATAGCCTGCGCTCTGGTACAACTTAGTGTGGTTGGGGTTGACGTCATCACCGAAGATATTAGCTTGCCTTTAGCTGAAACCGGCGGTGTGATAAATGAACTGAATGGCGGCCCTTCGTTAGGCGGCGCTGAAATTTCCCGATCATACATCCCCGAATATTTACGGCGTTTAGTGCCAGCCAACGGGAAAATAGCTATTGAAGTCTTTGGTAAAGCAGAGCTGGAAAAAGCCATGCACAGTTTCAGAGTGCAAATAGAAAAGGGTATTCAGTGTTATTTCGTATCTGACAGCCTGGTGATCGACCATCAAGGTGATGAGATACTAAATAGACAATCCAGCCTTGCAGAACAACTGCGGATACTGATTTTTAACCCCGATGTTGAGGCGCTTTGTATAGTGTCTGATCTATTAAAATAAAAATGGGGTCAGATCACATTGTTAACCGTTAACAATGTGATCTGACCCCAATTTAAGTGGGAAGGATAAGACCTGATGTATATCGAGATTAAAGGGGTTCAGTTTGTAAACAAAGGCGCTGAGCTGATGTTGCATGCTGTTTTACAGCAACTAGCCTTGTTGCAGCCTGAGGCCCGTATTGTTTTGCAAACTAACTCCAGTTCGCCTTATGTGGCTCGCGCTAAACTGGGGGCTTACCAAAAAGCAGGTTTACGTTTTTTCGGTATTGAGTTTAATGCTTACAGTCATTGGCTGCCTAAAAAAATAAGAAACTGGCTGATCAACCAATATGGCATTGTGACTGAAGCTGATATTGACCTGGTACTGGACGCCAGTGGTTTTGCTTATGGTGATCAGTGGCCGGAAAACAATAGCCTTTATCTTGCCGATGAGCTGGAGCGTTTTCAGCGTAAAGGTAAAACTTATGTATTTTTACCTCAGGCTTTTGGCCCTTTTAGCAGGCCGCTTGAACAAAAACGTCTGAAAGAAAGCTTAGGTTACGCCGCTTTGGTTTGTGCCAGAGACGAAAGCAGTTTTGCTTATATGCAGCAATTGATGGGGCAGTCCGATCGCTTATGCCAATTGCCAGATTTTACCAATTTAGTGCAGCCGGCACAGCTTGAGTCTGAATTAGCTGCCAATACGCTGATCATTATTCCTAATCACCAAATGTTAAGTGCACGCAATCCAGATCCTTTGTGGCCACAACATTATTTGTCTGTGCTGCGCCGTTTTATCGATATTGCTGAGCAAAATGCGATGCATATTGTGGTGCTAAATCATGAAGGTGTTAAAGATTTGGAGCTCTGCCAGCAGTTGATACAGGGCAAATCGGAGAAGATTAAGCTTATTTCTGAACCTGATCCTTTAAAGGTGAAAGCGCTGATAGGGCAAAGCAGGGCAGTGATATGCTCCCGTTTTCATGGCTGCGTCAGTGCGTTGTCTCAGGGCATTCCTTGTATTGGCACCAGTTGGAGTCATAAATACGAAGCTTTGTTCGCGGATTATCAATCAACACAACTATTAATCCGCCCGGATTTAACAGAGCAACAACTAAATGATGTTTTTATGTTGATGTTAAACAAAGATAAAACGCTGTTACAGCAAGAGTCGGCTAAGTTTAAGGCCTTGTCTGAGCTTTTATGGTCGAAGGTATCACAGCTGCTGTAATTTGTTTGAATCTGTAAAAGTATGTGAGAGTTATATAGAAAATAGTGTTGTTTTAGCTGGAAATTTCAACTAGTATAAGACATCTGTTAATAAAGGATGACATTATGTTCAAGGTAAAAACTGTATTATTAGCTGCGTTGTTAGCTACATCAGTATCAGTATCTGCGCAAGAAGAGAATGCTGCAGGTTCTGTTGTTGTTCCTGGTTTAGGTGAAGTAACAACTGGAACTCTTGTTGCTGGCGCAGTTGGTGTCGCAGTAGTTGCTGCGATTATTTCTAACTCTGACGGTGACACAGCTCCTGAAGTTAAAGCTACATGTAACGGTACTGACGCATTGGTTAACAATGTTTGTGTTGGTTCACGTGAAGAAGTTGTTGTGAAAGAAATCGTAACTGGCACTGGCACAGCTACTGCAACAGCTACTACTACTGGTACAGCTCTGGTTAGTTTCACTTACGCTCCTACTGTACGTTAAGCTTAAGTGATGCAGAAAGCCGCCGGAAGGCGGTTTTTTTTTGCTTGTAGTATCTGGTATTCTACGTTTTTTTATCTGGAGGCCAGAGTGGTCAGGTTTTTCATCGTTTTTTTTCTGTTTCTCAGCCTCACAGGATGCTCTGGTACGTGGCGCACCTATAAAGATATGATCGACTACGCCTGGACTGAAGTACCAGACAAAACCTTTACGCTTGCCGAAATTAAAGCGTACCCCTATGACTTAATTTATGCCAGATTGGATGAAAAGCCGCAGGTTGCTCTGGTGCTGGCATCGAGCGCAAATGGCCGGCAAAAATGGCGCTCTTCCGACAGAGCTACTTTTACCTTACAGCATGGCCGTGTGGTAAAAACCTATGGTCTGGTAAATGACTTGCTGTATTCCGAAGACAGCGGCGTAGACCCACTAAGTTCCATGTATCAGCAGCCGGGCAATTTTCAGCGGCTGACCGATTGGGCATTGCATAACGAAAGTGGTTACCCACAGTTGTTTGCTTATCAGCACAGCACAAATGAAAGTGTTGAATTGGACGGTAAAAGTCTAGCTACACGTAAAGTCAGTGAACTGGTTACTTTTGCTGATGGCAGTACTGCTATGAATTATTTCTGGTTTAGCCTTGAGAAACCTATTTTGGTGAAAAGTGAACAGCAGCTGGCGCCATTTGGCCCCCGTTTAACTTTGACTTATGTCAGCCGTATAGCGCGATTTTTATAAAAGGCAGATTTATCCTTATGCGTATTCAAGTGTTGATCTTTCTGACTTTAGTAACAACTAGCACTTTTTGTAGTGTTGATTCAGTGGCTGCTGAACTACAGGATATCCAGCTGGTTGGTGCAGATATCCAATCTTATGTGGTCAGTGTAGATACAGGCAACAAAACTCCATTAAAGCTGAAAAGCCGTCCCCGTTTAGCCGAGCTTTTAGCTCAACTGAGCCCGGCAGATGATTTGTATTGGCCAGCAGCCCGTTTTTATCGTGATGACCCGTTGCTCCATTATAGTTTGGAGCGCAAAAGACGGGAGCTGTTGCTGCAGCTTGGTGAAATTAAAAGACTGGAAGGCAAAGATGCAGTGCCGCAAGACTTTACGTCGCTGATCCGTACTGCTCGACTGGCGGCTCCTGTGGCTCTGGTGCTTGAGCCTGATGCAGTTGCAGGCAAAGACGAATTCAACAAGCAGCTGGATAATGGCAATTACATTTTACGGGTCGCAAAGCGGCCAAAACAGCTGGAGATTGTCGGCTTTGCCGGGCTGTCTAAAGTTCAGCATCACTACAAAGTGACGGCGCGTGGTTATACCCGTGATTTAGCCTTTAGTGAGGTGGCCGATCAAACACAAGTTTATCTGCTGGCCCCTTCGTTGACCGTCACTGTGGCAGGCCGCGCTATCTGGAATGAAAGTGCTGAACAGCTAAGACCTGGCACTTTGTTATATATACCTGTAGATGAGTCTGCTTTACCTGCGGATTTTCAGGGCATAAATCAGCAGATCATAGAGTTTTTACAGCATAGGGTTACAGAGTAATGAATTGCAGATTTAAGTTCAATCCACTGGTCCTGTTGCTGTGTTCGCCGGCTTTATTGGCTCAGGAAACTCACCAAAGCTCCGCTTATGGTGTTTCTCAAATGAATCAGGGTGGTGTTGGATTAATTCAGATGCCTACAGCCCGTATGGCTACACCTGGCGATTTTTCTGTCAACTATCGTGACAGTGACGAATACAGATACTGGAGCTTGTCGTTACAGTTGTTTCCCTGGCTGGAAACCACAGTGCGTTATACCGATATCCGTACTGTGCTGTACAGCGATGATCCTGGCTTTAGCGGCGATCAAACGCTGAAAGATAAAGGCATAGATGCAAAAGTGCTGCTGTGGCGCGAGTCTGATTTTTTACCTCAAATCAGCGCCGGTATCCGTGACTTCGGCGGTACAGGTGTGTTTGAGAGTGAGTTTATTGCTGCCAGCAAAAGGCTGGGGCCTGTTGATATTCACCTTGGGATGGGCTGGGGTTATCTTGGCCGTCGTGGCAATGTAACCAATCCGTTTTGTGAACTCAAAGACAGCTTCTGTGACAGACCCGGCGGCTTTGGCGGTCAGGGTGGACAGGTTGAATACAAAAGTTTTTTCCACGGTCCTGCCTCTTTGTATGGCGGTATCGAGTATCAGACGCCCTGGACACCCCTTCGTCTGAAACTGGAATACGACGGTAACAATTATAAGACTGATATTGCTGGTGTATTGCCAGTAGATAGCGCATGGAATGCTGCTGTGAACTACAACGTCAGTGACAATCTGGATTTAACGCTGAACTACCAAAGAGGCAATACCATAGGTTTTGGTGCTTCTTATAAGTTTAATTTAAATACGGCGACGCAAATCAAAGTAGGCCCGGCACCACGTCCTGTGCCACCAGCGACCACAGTGATTGAGCAGGAACCAGGGCAGGGCTATCTTGCGCAGCAGTTACTGGAAGCTGGCTTTATCGTCAAAAAATACAGCCTGGGGCCAAACACAGCTTTTGTGATGGGAAATCAGATTTCTTATCGGGATAATGTCGAAGCCACAGACAGAGTCAGCAGGATTTTAGCCAACAACTTGCCTGATCGCATTAAAACCTACCGCATTGTTGAGGTGAAAGGTGACTTACCTTTGGTTGAAACTGTGGTGGATGCAGAGAAGTTTAAATCGGCAGCCCGTTATGAGTCGCTAAAACTAACGACCAGTGATGCGATGGAACGGGTAAATCCGCCCGTTGAACCTGTGACTGACCATGTACGCTTCAGAGTTGATAGCACAGGCTTCTTCACCAACCTGGAAACATTCTGGCTGCAAAGTTTTGGTGGCCCTGAAAGTTTCTATATGTACCAGTTTGGTGTCTTAGCCGGTGGTGGTTATGTTTTTACAGACGAGCTGGCCTTGCATACTAATCTGAAAGTGAATGTGCTGGAGAACTTTGACAAGTTTAAATACACAGTGGACGCTTACGAGTCGCCAGTACCACGCGTCAGAACTTATGTGCGTGAATATGTCACCAGAAGTCGCACTACACTTGAGAATGCGTTTTTACATTACAACACCTATGTAGGCGGTAACTGGTATGCGCAAGCCTATGCAGGCTACTTCGAGACTATGTATGGTGGTGTAGGCACTGAAGTGTTGCATCGCCCTCTGGATAGCAACTGGGCTTTTGGTGTCGACTTAAACTATGTCAAACAGCGCTCGTATGAAGAAGAGTTTAAGTTTATGGACTACAAAGTGCTGACAGGCCACGCCAATATTTATTGGCAGCCTCAGTACGAATTCCTCGACGATACCTTGTTCACTTTTAAAATTGGCCGCTATCTGGCGAAAGACAAAGGGGTGACTATAGATTTTGCCAAGCGCTTTGACAGCGGTATTGTGAT
>JAHIWM010000245.1 GCA_018815765.1 Gammaproteobacteria bacterium
AGTGCATCAGGCCATGGCGAAGTTACTGGAATTAAGCAAAACAGGTATCGCCATAGCAGGTCAGGATTACGACAGTAAACCCGAATTTATCTTCAGTGGTTTAAACGAATTAAAACCAGACATGATTGCAGACGCAACCCGTAATGCCCGTGAAGTAGCCACTAAATTTGCGGCTGATTCAGACAGTAAACTAGGCAAAATTAAAACAGCCAGCCAGGGTCAGTTCAGCATTACTGACCGTGACAGCAATACGCCTTATATCAAAAAAGTCAGAGTAGTAGCGACAGTCGACTACTACCTGTCAGATTAACAGACGGAGCTTATGATGAAAAAAGCATTGTTGATGACTACAAGTATTGCCGCGCTGCTGACGTTGACAGGTTGTGCAGTGCGTGGTCCTACTGTGTGGATTGAGCCACCAGCCTATTATGGCCCAGCTGTGATAGTGGAGCCAAGACCCACTGTGGTTGTGTATGAAGAGCGCCATTATCATCAAGATCGGCACTACCATAAACCACAGAAAAAGCATAAACGTCATTACCATCGCCACGATTAGTTAAGACGTGTCACGGGTTATGTTGTACAAATCGGTAACCTGCACTAAGCTTTGAAAGCTAGTTCAGATAAAAGGTAAATTTCATTTTTCATTTTTGTTTTATTTTGGCAGGAAGAGTGAAAAGGCCGGAGCATTTGCCCCGGCCTTTTTATTGGTCTGTTTCGGAGTAATTACCTGGCGGGTAACAATTCCATTACCTGATCTAAAGGCACCAATTTCAGGTTTTGACCTTGTTCCGGCATCCGGTTACGGCCATCCTGTACTATCACTGCTCCTTGCTCAAAACCTTTGCCTAATGACAAAGTAGTCAGCTCAAGACCATCGGTTTCTGAGCTGCCATCTATGCCCAGCTCTGCATTTAAGCGAATACGAAAGCGCGCTACGGCTTTGTAAGGAGCTGTGGTTTGATACAACACATAACTGTCATTGCCTTGACTGGATGCCAGTAAATAGGAAGGCTTTCCAGCGTTTCCAGGCAGCAGAGCTAAGCCTTCGACATCAGCCACCAGCACATCGCCATCGGCTTTAATCACCAGTTCGCCTTTGGTATCTGCTTTGGCATCAGCAGCAAAACGCCAAATACCTACATCTTCTTCGCCCAAAAACAGTACATCATTCTGATCATCAGCCACACAACCCTCAGGCTGACTTGGCACTTTTAAGCGCCGCACTTCTTTTGCGCTCCAGTTCTGGCCATTGGAGCTGATCTGGTACTGCAACACTGTGCCATCTTTGTCATTGGCAAAAACTGAGGTTTGGCCGGTCTTTTTTGACTGGTATAAACATAAACCATAAATATCAGTGAAAGGCGTAGCAAATTTCAGCGCAGTTTTCACCTGACCCTGAGCGTCTATCGCAAAGAGCTGCACCGAGTTATCGGCTCTTAAGGTAGCTGCAGCTATATCCTGTTTTTTACCCTGATACTCAAGGCCATAACGCAGGTCAATATTGTTCACCCGCCCTACATGTAAAAACTGCAGCTGCTCACCTTTCATATTGTAGACAGCCACACCCGCTCTTTTGTCTGTGGCTAAAATACGGCTGTTGTCGGGATTTTTTGCGTCCTGCCAAACAGCCGGGTCATCGATGGCGTCTCCTCTGTAACTGACTGCCACTGTTTCCAAAGTTGGGCTTAGTTGCTGCATAGGCAAAGTCGAACGCTCAGGCAAGACGGCAGCTTGCGCCTGATAGGCTTTATCTTTTAATTGCGTATGCTGCCCCTCTTCACTGACCACAGACAAGATGCCCGCAGAGAGGCCTAACTGCTCTGCAGACTCCAGTGCTGTGATGGCTTTGCTCTGTTGCCACACTAAAGAATCACCCTGAGTTTGATAACTTTGCAGCAAAGCCGGTTCTTCCTGTAACGCCACTAAAGTGTTACCCGCAGTAAATTCCAGCGCTTTCACTTCACCGCTGAGTTTGCCTAAAGGTGCCTGCACATCAATCAGGCTGCGGCCTTCGTCGGCTTCCACTTCTGCATTGTATGACCAGAGCGCTGTTGCACCTTCAGCCAAATAGAGTTTGCCTTTTTGCTGATCCACAGCACAGGCTGTGGCATCAGTGGGCAGATTTAAATTACGGATGGATACAGGCGCTGCTAAAAAAGTTGAATCCTGCGCCAGTAACCACTGTTCGCCCAAACCTCTGTCGCCTATTAAAAACAGGCTAAGTTGTTTGTTCTCTGCACTTTGATACCAGCATAAATCGTCCACCACCAGTTGGCTGACCAACTGTTTGCCTGAACGCTGTACTGTTTTGCCCTGCAATTGCCACCAGTGCAGTTGATTGCTTTCTGTTTCAATAGCAGCCAATAACACTGAACCATCAGCCTGAGACAAAGCTTTTAAACGGCGAAATACACCAGGCCATTGTTGGATCACTGCGCCTTTGCCATCCTGCCAGACTAAGGCAGAAGCTGAGCTTTGAAACTGCCCTACTGTGGTATTTAATTCGGCATATACAGCTGTCGTATCAACAGTTGTTGTAGTGTTTTGGCTTTGCGCCTGACAGGCCATCAGCATGGCTGCCGAGACTAAGGTTGCGATTAAAGAGTATTTCATTTTTTCTCCGAAGCGCTTTGGGCAGCGCTGAATTCTGTGCCTTGCCAGCATTTGTTGTCGTTGATGGTTTTAGCACTGCAACTGGCGACTTTGGCTTTAAATTGTTGCTGCAACAGGTTCGAGCCATCGCTCTGACGCTTTAAGGTGAAGCTGTCATACAAGCGGCCAGTCACTGTCATGGCTATTACTACTAGCTGGTTTTCACTGATATCCAGCTGCTGAAATAAC
>JAHIWM010000027.1 GCA_018815765.1 Gammaproteobacteria bacterium
CAGATAATCCCTGTAGGTCTGGCCTATAATGCCGGGCTTATAACGGGTGTTCACCAAACCAGCGGCATCCGTAATATTCTGCGCGCCTAAAGTCGCATCACCACCCACGTCGGTCAAATCAGAAGCGTATTGATCGGTTTCCACCATACGCACACCAATATTACCGGTCACCGGGATAGAGAAAAACTCAGTATCCAGATTGGCCATCACATAAGCTGCCATTACATCTTCATACACTTCGCCACTTTGCAAAACAGACCATGCAGTGTCAGGTCCACCAGGGACTCTCTGGGATGGCAAAATCCCTGTATTGCCTGTGCCCCAAGTTTGCACAGGTTGTGGAATTCCCTGAGGAAACCAGGCATTCAGTGCCTTGTCCGCATCAATAGCCAGATAACTGGGGAAATGAGAAAACTTGCCACTGAAGTTGACTACTTCGACCATATCGTCAGTTAAACGCAGCGGTGGTTGTGAACTTAAAAAGGAGCCATCTGAGCCATATTCAAACACCTGGCGGTCATTCGAGTATTCACGTTCTGAGTAACGTACTCCAGCCTCAAGCGAGCTGATCAGAGGGTTATCCAGTTCGTACTTTCCATCCAGTTTGTAGGCATTCACTTCATCAGAGTTGATGTAAGGGTAAATGCCATATTTGCTGACCATCACCCGGTTTACATCAATAAAAGCAGCTTCCTGATTAAAACCCACATCAGGCAGGTTTAAACCGTTGAGCTGGTAACTGATAGAAACATTGCTGTTCAGCACCGGATTAGCCACTGTGGCGTCGTCTGCAACCAGGGCCCACAGTAAACCGTTTTTAAATACACTGTCCGCAGACGAATGAGAGACATCAAAGTTTAACGTCAGCTCGTCTGTGGCTTCAAAATCGACATTAAAACCAAAACTTTTCACTTCATCGTTATCGGTGTTGTCATCATTGACCAGTTCGACTCTGGTATTGCCATTGGTTTTACGGTTAAAAGTCCCGCCAATCACCAGATTGTCATTGATCACCGGATTGCCGATAGCAGCGCCGTCACCTTCCAGTTTCACCCTGAAACCACGGGCAAAAGCTTCAGTGTCAAATTTCGATAAAAAGGCATCTGCTTTGACTGTTAACTTGTCTGTCGGGATCCATTCAATGGCAGCCATATAACCGTTGCGGGTTTCTTCGCCGCCGCGGTGCTGCATTTCAAAACCTTCACTGATCAGCTCGTTAGGCTCTGCTTCACTGATCCCATCCACATCAGCCTGTTTGTTATAGGCCAGGCCAACAAACTGAGTTGACACACTAGGCTGGAACAAGCGGGCAAAACCAAAAGCTACACCTAAGGTTTCCTCTAAAAACTTGCCCTGATAGGACAAGCTAAAACGGTCCCCGGTCTCCTGGCCATTTGGAATTTCATCAGCCCTGTCGTTGTACATACCCCGGGCGTTTACGGTGAAATTATGAGTTTCTTTGGCTTTTAACGGGCTGGCTGTTTTCAGTTCAACAGTACCTGCAACCCCGCCTTCAATCAGCGAAACTTTCGGGGATTTATACACAGAGGCCGACGAAATCAGCTCAGATGGATACTGATCAAATTCAATATTGCGCTGACCGCTGGTGGAGACCTGCTCACGGCCATTTAAGGTAGAAAATACAAAACCACCTGCCATACCCCGAATGTTAATTTCGGAAGCCTGACCACCGGTACGCACAGCTGAAATACCAGGTAAACGGGTTAAAGCATCAGCCATAGAGACGTCAGGTAAAGCACCTAAATCGTCTGCTGAAATGGATTCCACCACAGTATCGGCAAAACGTTTGTCGTTCAGTGATTTAATTAAACTGCTGGAGAAGCCTTTTACTTCAATGACTTCGACTTCTTCTTTGCTTTTGCTGGTATTGGATCCAGCGCTGACCTGCTCTTCCTGCTGTGCAAGTTGCTGGTTTGCTTCTTCTGCGCTGATACTGCAGCTAAAACCTGCTGCAGCAATAGCGAGTGTCAGCAAACTATGCTTATAGTTTGACATGCCTCTTGTCCCCGATTTGGATTGTTATAGACATTCCTTGTACAACACAATCAAAGGACGTCCTGATTTTTATTAAATGTTCCGTGAACAGTTATTAACCAGGCTGAAGCAGCTCACAACATGAATACGTATTCATGCACCTCTGATCGTAACAAACTGGTGCGTAGCAGATAATTTGCCCAACAGAGGTGCAAAACCTTATCTATGAAAAAAACTGACTGGGGTCCGGATCCTTCGGGAGAACTTGATACAGGCTGGGTTTGAGCGAAATAAGCTTTTATAGAACACAAAAATTCTATTGCTCTAATTTAGCTTAAATGCGACTGAGGTATGAGGTACTGCGGCATAAAACAGAGGCCACTTGAGTGGCCTCTGAAGATGAACTTACACCCGATAAGAAGCGGCTTGTTGCTGTAACCTGCTGGCTAACTGCGCCAAAGAACTGCTGGCATCAGCACTGTGAGTGGCACTACGGGTCATCTCACCGATACTGACACTGAACTCACTGATGTTTTTATTAATTTCCTCTGCCACTATGGTTTGCTCCTCAGTAGCAGCAGAAATCTGCACATTCATATCCACTATGGTACCAACGGCAGATTTAATATCCTCCAATACCACACCAGCTTCCTGCGCATTGGTCACACTGGTTCTGGCATACTGACCGGATTGCGCCATAGCCTGCACGGCTTCGCGGGCTGAGGCTTGCAAGGTGTCAATCATGGTACGTATTGATTCGGTCGCTTTTTGAGTATTGGTCGCTAAAGTCCGTACTTCATCTGCTACTACCGCAAAACCCCGCCCCGCTTCACCGGCACGGGCCGCCTCAATGGCTGCGTTTAACGCCAGTAAGTTCGTTTGACCTGCAATAGTCTGGATCACCGCCAGCACCTGGGTGATTTTCTCAGATTCACCGTTTAATTGTTCAATCACCACACTGGCGCCATTGACCACTGTGGATAATTGCTCAATGGAGCTGACGTTTTGAATGACCTTCTGATAGCCCTGCTGGGTTTTATGATCCACATCATTGGCTTGCTCTGACGTCGCCAAAGCGCTATTGGCCACTTCCTGAATAGCAGCCGACATTTCGTTTACAGCTGTGGCTATTAAATTCGCCTGCTGCTCCTGCTCAAACGCAGTGCCACTCACTTGCTTGCTGATTTGGCTCATTTCTTCTGAAGCGGCAGCCAACTGAGACACCGCATCACCCAGCTCTGTAAAAAATTGATGTACACGACTGATGGTCTGGTTAAAAGCCAGGGCTGTCACTGCTATTTCATCGGTGCCGGTCACTTCAGCCCTGATACGTAAATCGGATTTATCTCCGACAACAGAAATAGCCTGCTGCAGCTGATTGAGTGGTTTGTGGATAGAGCGATAAATCAACCAGGATAAAATTCCCAAACAAACAAATACCAACAGTAATGCAATAACAAACAACTGCATGAAAAACCGGTACTGTTCGGCAGCTGTGACTTTGAACTTTTCAGCCTCAACCAATTGAATATCAATTAAGCCCGCCAATGAAGCACTTAATGGATCCGCCAGTTGATACAGCTCTGTATTAAAATCTTTTGCACTGCGCTGCAGCAATGTGCCATCGGTGATCTGGCCCCGGTACTCTTGCAGCTTTTGCTGGAACACAGCCATTTGTTGTTTGGCTTTTTCAGCCAGAGTTGTCTCCTGTGCAGTTAAGCTGGTTGCCAGATAAGCCTGCCAGACCTGATCGGCTAACTGACCCTGTTGCTGCAACTGCTGAGCCGCCTCTTGAGCGCTTATCACCTCACCACGATATTTATGCAACAAATCAACCGAAGTCACCGCATAAGCATCAGCTACCTGCTTAATTTGCTTTAGCGGCACTACGCGGTCTTCATAAATACTGGTCGCTCCGTCACTTAATACCCCCATTTCCCTGACCGAAATCAAACTAATGGCAATTAACACCAGTAATGGCACACAAACCAACAGCAACAAGCGGATTTTTACCGACATTTGATTTAACATTGGGGCGAACTCCTTAACAAATCAGTAACTTAGCAGCTTAATTTTCCTATTGAGCATAGCCTAAAACTGAAGGGGTCAAAAGATTAAGTCAAAATGACTTTTGATTCTGTTGTTGCCTTTTACCCGGCTTTTCTGGATCATCGGCTAAGCACCTCCATCTAATGAAAGGATTTTCTAATGAGTGATACTTTGTTGGCCTCTGTGGCTGGTTTTCCTGAATTTATCAGCTTCTTTTTTCTGGCCATTTTATTAATTGCTTTGTTTTGTCGTTTCTATACCTGGATCACACCACAAGACGAACTCGCCCTGATCAAAGAAAACAACAGCGCCGCTGCCATAGCTTTTGCAGGCGCCTTAATTGGTTTTGCTTTGCCATTATCCAGCGCTATCACCCATTCGCTGTCATTAGCAGACTGCGCCATCTGGGGTGCTATTGCCTTAGTGGTGCAGGTGCTGACCTTTGCCGTGGTCCGTTTTGCTCTAAAACAACTGCCGGAACGTATCAATAAAGGTGAAGTGGCTGCTGGTGTGTTTTCTGCCGGCTGTTCTATCGCTATTGGTTTGATTAACTCTGCCAGCATGACCTATTAACTTGCACAACAAATCGAGGAGTCACTGATGAAACAAAAAGTGCTGAAACGCAGTAAGAAAGCAGCTTTAGTGTTGATGGTGCCTACTGCAACGTTTTTAATGGCAGGCTGTGGTCAGGAAGAGGCAGTACAAACTGCCGCTTTTGAAACCGTCGACCAATGTGCCGCTTATTACAACCCTGAACAATGTAAAGCAGATTTAGGTCAGGCTTTGGCCATGCATACCCAAGTTGCACCTAAATATACCGATAAAGCTGCCTGTGAAACTGACTTTGGTGTAGGCCAATGTGAAACTCCGGCTCAAGCCGCAACAGCAGCAGGTACAGAACAAGTACCACAACAAGCCCAGGCCTCCAGTGGCGGCTTTTTTATGCCAATGATGATGGGCTTTTTAGCGGGTCAAATGCTGAACCGTTCAGGTTCACAGTTAAAACAGCCAGTGCAGGCTCAGCCTTTGTATAAATCACGGGATGACCGCAGTACCTTCCGCACTGCAACCAATACGCCTGTGGCTAAAGGTGTAGGTCCAACTTATATCAAACCATCTTCAGTGCAACCTAAACCTGCAGGTATGGTCAATAGAGGTGGTTTTGGTGCGCAGGCGCAAAAACGCTCCAGCTCAGCCAGCAGTTTTGGTGGTTAAGAGCGCATGAAAAAAGTAGCTTGTGATGAGCGCCCGGGCTGGCGCTCTTATGCTGAATCTGTAGGATTTGAGTTTCATACTTTTGATGGCGAAGCCTATTGGGATGAAACGGCTTATTACCAATTTAACCTGCGCCAGATTGAACAAGATATAGAAGATCCTACCGAAGAGCTGCATCAGATGGCTTTAGGCTTAGTGGACGACGTCATTCGCGATGAAGAAAAGCTAAAGCAATTAGCTATACCAGAACAATTCTGGGATTTTGTTGCTGACTCCTGGCGTAACAAAGCACCGTCTTTATACGGCCGTCTGGATTTAGTCTACGACGGCACAGGCCCGGCTAAATTGCTGGAACTGAATTACGACACCCCAACTTCCTTATTTGAAACCGGTTTTTTCCAGTGGGTCTGGCTGGAAGATCAAATCATGCGCGGCAAAGTACCACAAGGCGCCGATCAGTTTAATTCCCTGCAAGACCAGTTAGAGGCCGCTTTTGCCAACCTGCCTTTGGCCAATCCTTTGTATTTCGCCTCTGTTGCCAACAGTGTCGAAGACAAAGGTACAGTGATGTATCTGATGGATATTGCCAAACAAGCTGGGGTCGACAGCCGTTTTATCGAACTGGAACAGTTAGGTGAAGCCAGTGGTCAGTTGGTGGATCTGGAAGGTTTCGCCATAGGTGGTTTGTTTAAGCTGTATCCGTGGGAATTTATGGTGCAGGAAGATTTTGCGTCCGTTATCTTAAGCAGTCAGACCCAGTGGTTGGAACCAGGCTGGAAAATGTTATTGTCGAACAAAGGTATATTGCCTTTGCTGTGGCAAAAACACCAAGGCCATCCGAATTTGCTTGAAAGTCATTTTGAGCAACCAAGCCAAAGTTTTGCTGCCGGTTGGGTACGTAAACCGCTGTTTTCCCGTGAAGGCGCTAATGTTGAATTAGTCACGCTAAGCGGCGAAAAAATCAGTGAACCAGGTCCTTACGCCGACTCGCCTTTTATCCGCCAGAAGTTGCAGCCTTTGCCAAAATTTGGCGACAGCTACACCATGATTGGCAGTTGGGTCGTAGGTAACAGCGCCGCCGGTATTGGTATTCGCGAAGATAACTCGCTGATCACCAAAGACAGTTCACGCTTTTTACCTCATATTATTTTGGATTAACTCCATTCAGACAGGCCAGATTTCTGCTGGCCTGTCGTCATTTATTTATCCTGTTTTTTTCCTGTAAAAGTAAGGCTTTTTTACACTCAAGCTCGCATGCTGCTGGCTCAGATAATTGAATGATCAAAAAAGAGCTTAACTATGAACAAAACACGCCACTCTTTCTTGTCCACCATCATGATATGTAGCAGTTTATTGTTAGCCTCTTGCGGCGGCGGTAGTAGCGATGATAATGGCCCGCCAGTGCCTGAGCAGGAGCTGGATACCAACTTTCCGGCAGGTGCAGAAGTACCGGATAACAGGTTTGTCGACACCTATAAAATCCTGACCTTTGGCAATAGTCATGTACGGTCTCATAACCTTACCAATTTGCTGCGTGATCTGATCATTGCTGGTCGGCCAGGTGCACAGGTGCTACAAACCATGGCCAGTGGAAGTAATTTTCTGGATGAACGTTTAAACAACGATATTGACTTGCGTTTGCTGCAATCCAGCGCCTGGACTCATGTGATCCTACAAGGCCAGAAGTACTCTACGACTGGTCTTTATACCTACCCGATCGACGCCAGCATCATTTGGCTCAGAGCGGCAAAAGCGCGTAAAGCAACACCCATTTTATTTCCTGAACATGGTCAGAGAGGCAACGAAACGGAAGGGAATCGCGTTCACTTGCTGCACCAGTCGATCGTTGCATTGGAGCCTGGTTGCGTTGCTCCTGTTGGATTAGCATGGGATAACCTGAAGCAACAGGATCCTCAAATGGTGCTGCATGAAGCCGATGGCAATCACGCCGCTTTGGCGGGATCCTTCCTGACGGCTTTAGTGTTTTATCAAAGTATTACCGGCAACAATGCGGAACTACTGCCATTTCAAGCTAAAGTTGCTTTATCTGAACCTCAACAACGGCTGTTACGGCAAGTTGCCGCCGCTACCTTGCAACACAATCCGGCATGCCCCTTTTAAACAGTATATTCATGCACAAAATGAATATAAAAACCCACAAAAGGCTATCGAAAACTATAAATAACCACACATAAAATACTGATATAAATAGATTTTTGTAAAAACACTTTTTTAACACAAATTAACTGTTGGTTATTTATCCAAAATTGTTTAAAGTGCGCGCTCATTTGTGCTGTCTACACTGCGCCAGCTATAGCTTTTGCATTATTTTGCTATGCTTGAGCTGCTGTCGTATTCCTGTCACAAGGCAGCCCTAGTCTTATTTTTGTTTTTGCCAGAAGGAAACAAAACCATAGTGCGCACTACAGAACTTGTTGATGGCTTTCGTCAGTCCGCCCCTTATGTGAACTCTCACCGCGGCAAAACCTTTGTGGTGATGCTCGGTGGTGAAGCCATAGATCAGCCCGGCTTTCGTAGCATTATTAATGATATAGCTTTGCTTAATACCCTTGGCATTAAAATTGTGCTGGTGTATGGCGCACGGCCCCAAATTAATAAAGCGCTGGAAAAAGCTGGTTTAAGTTGCGATTACCACAACCGTATCCGGGTGACGGACGATGATTCCTTCCATGTGATCAAACAAGTCGCAGGTGCGTTGCAACTGGATATTACCGCCCGTTTATCGATGAGCTTAAGTAATACGCCTATGCACAATGCCCAAATCAACGTGGTGAGCGGCAACTTTGTTATTGCCCAGCCTTTGGGTGTGGACGACGGCATCGACTACTTACACAGCGGCCGGGTGCGTCGTATTGATGTGCAAGGTATTCGTCGCCAGTTGGATAACAACGGCATAGTGCTGATGGGCCCTGTAGCAGCTTCAGTCACAGGTGAGAGCTTTAACCTGACAGCAGAAGAAATTGCCACCCAAGTGGCGATAAAACTCAAAGCTGAAAAAATTATCGGCTTTAATGAAGCCGGCGGTATTGTGGGTGAAGATGGCGATATTACCGCTGAGTTAATGCCAAATTATGCCGAACATTTAATGTGGCAGATGGAGCAAAAAGAAGATGTCTGCACAGCAACAGTCGCCTTTTTGCATGCAGCTATTACAGCCTGTCGTTCTGGCGTTTCTCGTTGTCACTTAGTCAGTTATGGCGACAATGGCGCTATGCTGCAGGAATTATTCTCCCGTGATGGTATTGGTACTCAGATAGTTACCGAAGCGGCGGAACGTTTACGTGCCGCCAGCATCACCGACATAGGCGGTATTCTGGATTTGATCCGCCCACTGGAACAACAAGGTTTATTAGTCCGTCGTTCGCGTGAACAGCTGGAAATGGAAATAGACCAGTTTGTGGTGATTGAACGTGATGGTTTAATTATTGGCTGTGCCGCGCTTTATCCCTTCCCGGAAGAGAACGTCGGTGAATTTGCCTGCTTAGCTGTGCATGAACAGTACCGTGATGCCGACCGTGGCAGCGCCTTGCTGAAAAACATTATTCAGCTGGCACGCCAACGTAAGTATTACCGTTTATTTGCGCTGACCACCCGCAGTATCCACTGGTTCCAGGAGCATGGCTTTGAGCTGGTCACTCTGCAGGATTTACCAGAGAAAAAACAGCAGCTGTATAACTACCAACGCCGATCCAAAATTCTGGCTTTAGATTTATAAGTTTTTCTGCTGCACCTGTTCAACCACAGTCCGGGCTAAGGCCCTGGCTGTGGTCCATTTCCCTCCAGACACAGTCAACAACTGCTGCTGCCAATTTAACGCATACTCACGACTAGCTGTGCTGGCACTGTCGCTGCCCCCCAATAAAGGCCTGACTCCGGCAAATTTACTCACCACATCAGCTTCACACAATGGGCTGGCAAAGTAATGGTTATACAATTTCAATAAATAGGCTTGCTCTGCATCGCTGCACTCTATCGGCTCTGCCAGACTTTGCCGTACTTCTGTGGTACCTACTAAAGTGTTGCCCTGATAAGGCAATACAAAGACAATGCGGCGCTCCCCCGGCACTTCCAGCATATGACCATAACGACTGACTGGGGGGAGCAACAGATGGCTGCCTCGTACCAGATCCAAAGCTTGTTGCAGCGGCAACTCTGATTGTTCCAACAACTGATTACTCCAGGGCCCGGCGACATTCACTACCAGATCAAAGACTTGCCAGTCAGAAGTATTGGCCGCATAGACCCCACCTGTTGCTGTGATTTGACTTACAGGGCAATGCTGATGAATTTCTACTCCGGCTTTGATGGCTTGCTCTGCCACCCAAAGCCCAAGTTTACGGTCGTCCATCTGGCCATCAAAAAATAAATAGGCACCTGTTAAACCATCTGTTTTTAGCTGCGGCGAGCAACGTTTTGCCTGTTCTGCTGTTAACCAGCGATGCCGGCCTATGCCCTTTTTCCCGCACAATAGATCATAAAGCCACAAACCAATTTTGATCTGCCAGCGGGGCCTTTGGCCATTTTGATAAATGGGATAAAGCAGTGGTAATCTTTTAGTGAGGTGCGGCGCTTTCTTCAGCCACCAGCGTCTTTCCTGCAGGGCTTCATGCACCAGACGAAATTCGCCCTGCTCCAGATAACGTAAACCGCCATGCAGTAATTTAGAGGAGGATTTACTGGTGGCCTGCATCAATTCATCGCGTTCAAACAAAGTCACCTGATGGCCAGCCAACGCCAATTGCCAGGCGGATGACAAGCCATTAATACCACCACCTATCACAGCTATTTTCATATGCTAATCCATTAAGTCTTTGATCTATCAAAGCAGAATCAGGCGGCTTTGTCGAATCGCATGCCCCTGTCAGGCTGGCTGATAAGCAGCAGAGATTGGCCTGAATTCTGGCAGACAGCTGATGCTGCCTCTGCTGAAATAGATTGAAGCGAATCAAAGGAGATAGCAATGTTAGAACTCAGACCCAATTGCGAATGTTGTGATACGGATTTAGCGCCAGCAGATCAGGCTTATATCTGCTCTTTTGAATGCAGCTTTTGTCTGGAGTGCAAAAATATGCTGGCAGGGATTTGTCCAAACTGTGGCGGGGAATTGGTCAGACGACCTATACGCCCGGCCGCTAAATTAGCAGCCAATCCACCTTCCACCTTACGGGTATTTAAACCTGAATGCAGAGCAAAAACAGCACCTTAGTTCATCAGCGCCATAGCGGTTTGAATTTGCTGTTCAGTTAAGCCCTGATCCTGCATCGAGCTGACTAAATTATTTTTAGAGTCCACCAAACCGCGACTTAAACTACTGACCTCTGCTTGCAGTGCCTTTACCTTTTCCTGTTTTTCTTCAGGCGGCATGGAACTGTTACTCATCAGCTGTTGCAGCTCTTGTTGTTTTTTCTCCAGCTCTTCCTGCTTATCACGAATAGCTTTAATAGACTGCTTGACGCTATCAGGCAATTCACTTTCATCTATATCTTTATCTCTTTCTGCCTTTTTCGACTTTTGTAATCCAAGAGGTGATAGATCGACATGAATACCAACAGGAGCTTTACTGCTGTCTTTTTCCGGGGCTGAGGTGTTGTCATCCGAAACCGAGGCTGTCGGCGCTGCTGCAGGCACTGCGTTTTGAATGCTCAAATTGAGCATCTGGTTTAAGTCCATTTTTATCATCAGCTTTGCACCGAAAACAGAGAATCCACTCTGTTATCGGCACCAGCTCCATAACCTTGAATAAAAATGGGGTCAGATCACATTGTTAACTGTTAACAATGTGATCTGACCCCATTTTCTAGCGGGTTTGGCCGTCGCCTATCACTATGTATTTTTCTGTGGTCAAAGATTCCAACCCCATAGGGCCGTAGGCGTGCAGCTTAGAGGTAGAAATACCAATTTCAGCCCCTAACCCCAGCTCACCACCATCGCTGAACCGCGAGGACGCATTGACCATCACTACTGCACTGTTAATTTGTTTTAAAAAACGCTGGGCTGTGCTGATGTCCTGAGTGCAAATCACTTCTGTATGACCTGAGCTATGACGCTGAATATGAGCAACCGCTTCGTCATAATCAGCCACAGTTTTGACCGACATCGCTAAACGTAAATATTCGGTATCAAACTGGGTATCGTCCGCTTTCGATGCTGTAGCGAAATAAGGCAAAGACAAGTCGCAGGCAAAGACTTCCACCTGCTTTTCTTCAAAAGCCGCAGACACCAGAGCTAAAAATTGTGGCGCAATCTCCTTGTGTACCAACAAAGTTTCCAGCGAATTACAAACACCGGGCCGCTGGGTTTTGCCGTTGAGCAACAACGCCATGGCTTTATCCAAATCCGCAGCTTTATCAACATACAAATGGCAAATGCCTTTGTAATGCTGAATAACCGGAATTTTGCTGTTGTCGCTAACAAAATGAATTAAACCTTCACCGCCTCGCGGTATCACTAAATCGACGCTGTCTTTTTGCTGCAGTAATTCCAGCAATAAAGCCCGGTCCGGATCAGGGATCACGCTGATAGCGGCAGGGTTAACACCTTGTTCTGCCATCGCCTTATGCAAGGAAGCTGCTATAGCCAGGCTGGACTGCAGAGCTTCACGGCCACCGCGTAAAATCACCGCATTGCCGGACTTTAAACACAAAGCGCCAGCGTCTGCAGTGACATTCGGCCTGGCTTCGTAAATCATAGCTATGACGCCAAGCGGAATACGCATTTTACCGACCTGAATACCATTTGGTCGTGGTGCCATCTGGCGAATTTGACCTACAGGGTCTGGTAAGCCCGCTATATAACGCACTGCATTGGCTAAGGTTTTAATCCGCTCTTCTGTTAGTAATAAGCGGTCCAGCATAGCGTCCGCTAACTGTTTCTCACGCCCTGCCGCCATATCTTTGGCATTGCCAGCCAGAATCAAAGTGGTATCGGCTTCTAACTGATCAGCCATCGCCAGCAGTAACTGATTTTTATCGGCCTCGGATAACTGGGCCAAATGCAAGGCCGCTTGCTTGGCTTGCTGGCAAATGGCTTTAATATTCACACTAGTCATACTCAGCCCTCCACCAGCGCTAAATCGTCGCGGTGCACCACCACTTCGCTTGGGCAATAACCCAAAATTCCTTCAATCTGTTGGCTGTGTGCGCCTCGGATTTTACCCAGTTCGGCCACACTGTATTGACTAATGCCTTTGGCCAGCTGTTTACCGGCTTGGTCACACAACCAAATCGCATCACCTTTATCAAAATCACCACTGATGCTGCTGATACCTTTTGGCAGCAAAGAGGCGCCTTTATGCAATAACGCCTGCACAGCACCACTGTCGAGCTGCAGCTCACCGCGGGTTTTTAAACTGTGTAATAGCCAGTGTTTTTTTGCACTTAAGCGTTCTTGCTGTTTATGAAACAGCGTGCCACAGGCTTTACCTGCCAAGAGTGCTGCGAAGCTGTCAGCTTTCTGACCATTAATAATCAAGGTATCAATGCCCTGCGATGTCGCTTTACTAGCAGCCTGTAACTTGGTGGTCATGCCCCCTGTGCCAATGGCATGATGACTGCCACCCGCCATGGCATAAATGTCTGCTGTAATTTGATGTACTTCAGGAATAAGCAGCGCATTGCTGTCAGAACGTGGATTGGCGGTATACAAACCATCAACATCAGAGCAAATAATCAAAGCATCGGCATCCACCACTGTAGCGACCAGAGCTGCCAGATTGTCGTTATCCCCTACTTTGAGTTCAGCCGTAGCCACAGTATCGTTTTCATTGACGATAGGAAGCACGCCGTGATCCAGCAAAGTACGCAGCGTATTGTGGATATTTAAATAGCGGCTGCGGTGCTGTAAATCGTCATGCGTCAGCAGAATTTGCGCGCAGTCAAAATCCAGCAAGTTACGCCAGCTTTGCATCATGCGGGTTTGGCCTACAGCAGCCATAGCTTGTTTAACATTAATGGGTAAGGGGTGATGGGCAAAGGGGATCGCAGCACGGCCTGCAGCCACACTACCTGAAGAGACCAATACCACTTCAACCCCTTGTTGCCTGCACTCGCTGATAAACCCAGCGATCGCCAGCAAATAACGGGTGGAGCAACCTTTTGCTTCCGGTGCAATCAGGGCACTGCCCACTTTCAGCACCAGACGTCGCCACTTTAACCCAGCCATAAAACCCATTTATCTCCAGTTATTTTTTAACCACCCGAGCATACCTATTTAGACGTATATATGTCTATAGCCTTCGTACTTGCAACCACAGCGGCGTTGACTGCGTAATCTCGCCCCAGTCACATAGGACGACTATGCTCCTGGGGTCTCCATCACTTGTCGCCTTGCTGCAGCTGCAATTACTTTGGCTACTCGTTTTTGTACTTGCAACCTTCTGCTTTATTCGCCGCCATCCATGGCGCTTACCCTAAAGGGCCAACGCTCGCGCTGTTAACCATTGCTCCGGGCAATATTTTAGTTCAGCGCTAATTCAGTTGAACTGGGGTACAATCGCGTCACAATAATTCAGGAGATTTCGCATGATAGCCAAACAGTTAGGTTTAGTTGCCTTATGCAGCACTTTAGTTTTATCCGGTTGTGCCAGTATGAATATCGCACCGGAAAATCAGAACACTGCCAAAGGCGCAGCCATTGGTGCTGGTGTAGGTGCTGTGCTGGGTAAAGCAACAGGCAATCATAAAAACAAAAGGCTGGCTATTGGTGCAGCTATTGGTGCCTTAGCGGGTGCTGCTGTAGGTCGTTATATGGACCATCAGGAAATGGCGTTGCGTGATCAATTATCCGGTACTGGTGTCAAAGTGCACCGTGACGGCGATATTTTGCGTTTAGAAATTCCGTCACAAATTACCTTTGCTGTGAATCAGTCATCTATTCAGCCTCAGCTGTATCCGGTACTGAATGATGTGGCTAAAGTACTGGGTGAATACGACAAAACCCTGTTGGTAATCAGCGGTCATACCGACGATACCGGTGCTTATGATTACAATATGCAGCTATCAAAAAAACGTGCTGAAAGCGTTAAAGATTATTTAGTGGCTCAGCGCTTAAACCCAATCCGTATTGAAACTCAGGGTTTAGGCCCAAGCTACCCGGCTGTGCCAAACAACTCTGAAAGCAACAGAGCAATGAACCGCCGCGTTGAGATCCATATCGAAGCCATAACTCAATAATTTAGCCGTCGCCCTTGAAGCCGCAGCTTTGTTGACCGCGCCCTCTCGCCCCAGTGAGATATTGCAAATATCCGCTGGGCATCACCCGCGCATTCTCGCTTCAATCCAATTGCACATAGGACAACTATGTTCCTGGGGTCTCACGAGCTTGTCGCCGTGCTGCAACATCAATGGCTTAGGCTAAAGCTTGTAAAAGTGTAAAGCTTTTAAAAACGTAAAACTCCGGCTATGCTGCCGCTGCATTTATTGCAGTAGCAGCATAGCCGGAGTTTTTTTATGGGTTTATTGTGGTTAGTTACGCTGATTTGGGCTTTTAGTTTTTCCCTGATTGGCGAATTTTTGTCTGGCCGAGTTGACCCTTACTTAGCCGTCAGCAGCCGCATGCTGCTAGCTTTAGTGTTATTCCTGCCCTGGTTGCTGAAAAGCACTAGCTCCAAAACTCAGGCTATGGCCCTTGCCGCCATTGGCGCTGTGCAACTCGGCTTGATGTACCTGCTGCTGTATCACAGTTTCCTGTATTTAAGTGTGGCCGAAGTGCTGCTGTTTACCATTCTAACCCCTGCCTATATCTCAATACTGGATTACTTCTGGCGTTATAAAAAGCTGCATCTGCGCTGGTTAGGCCCTGCTTTGTTGGCTATTTTGGGTGCTTTAGTGATTCGTTATCAAAACTTAAGCGCAGATTTCTGGTGGGGTTTAGTGCTGATACAAGCGGCCAACTTATGTTTTGCTTTTGGTCAGGTGGCTTATCGCCAGCTGGATTTGGGCTCTACAGGTTCACAACGATATAACTTTGGTTGGTTTTTTGTCGGTGCCACTTTAACCAGCTTACTGGCGACAGCTTTATTTGCCGACTGGAATAAAATACCCAGTACCACTCTGGATTACGGCATTTTAGTCTGGTTAGGGCTGGTGGCTTCAGGTTTAGGCTATTGGCTATGGAATGCAGGAGCCCGGCAGGTCAATGCGAACCAGTTGGCGGTGATGAACAATGTATTGATACCAGCGGGTTTAGTAGTGAACTTTGTATTCTGGCAACACAACGTTAATTGGTGGACTTTATCCGCAGGTTCAGTGTTGATTTTATTGTCACTGCTCTGGGCGTCGCGGCAGAAAAATTCATAGGGCTACCTTGCTGCGCTCAGACCAAATCTGCTGTTTAAGGTGTTGGTAAAACCACCTTATCATCAACACTGGCAACAAAACGTAAGCGCCAATGGTATTTGCTTTTTTGTGTCGACATGGACAAAGTGCGCCAGGCTAAGTCTGGTGCAGTAAGCAAATGCCGCACTTCATCCACTTTAACTTCTCTTGGCACCATGATTTGCAACAGACAGATGTTATCTCTGCAGCCTAAGGCTTGAGGTTCCGCCTGAAACTTTTGCACTGCAGCCAACATCAGTTGCTCAAGTTTAAGCTCGGTTTTATGGTCAGCAGCTTTTTGTCTGGAGTAATGCAACTGCTCTGCTGCTTCAATGAAATTCCGGCTTTTAAACACAGCTTCCAGCTCACGACTTAATAAGCTGCCATCCTTGCTGATCAGTTTTAAATGCCAGTTTTCGTGTAAATCCAGAGTGCAGCCGCGACCATCCAGACATAAGGCGGAAGATGACTCTACAAACTCTGAGTCAGGCTGCGCCTCAACATGCTCCAGCTCTATGCCTGTATCTGGCATTGCAGCGTCTTGAACGGGTTCGGTCTGTGGTAACTGCTCCGATACTAGATCCGGCTTTTTCACGATGCCGGGTTCTGCTGGTAACAAAGAATTGCTCTTTGCTAACAGCAGCCATGCTCCCAGAACTATCACTGCAGCGAATATCCATTTCATCGCAATTGACTCCCTTGTCTTAAGTTAGGTTGTTACTTCTATGCAAAAGCCTTCTTTACAAAATTAGGCAAAGCCATGGCTGCCTGATGCACTTCAGCATTGTAGTACTGGGTTTCAAACGCCGGGTTTTGTGCAGCTTCAACACGGAAGCCGTCAAATTTGGCTTCTTTACGGGCTAAAGTACAAGTCCACCAACCAGATGGATAGACCATCTGCGGGAACAGCAGACTTTGCAAATCAGCAAAACCAGCGTCTGACATGGCATCACGCATGGCTTTGAGCAAAGGCATATGAATCAATGGCGACTCGCTTTGTTGCACTAAAATGCCACCGGGGCGCAGTGCTTTTAAACAGCTTTCATAGAATGCTCTGTTAAATAAACCTTCACCCGGGCCTATAGGATCGGTGGAGTCGACTATCACTACATCCAAAGATTCAGGTTCGGCATCACGCATAAACTGAATACCGTCGGCAAATTTTAAGGTGGCGCGTGGGTCGTTATTGGATGCACACAGCTCTGGAAAGTATTTTTCCGCCATGCGGGTCACTTGTTCGTCGATATCAATTTGCGTCACTTGTTCGATATCAGGGTGCTTTAACACTTCACGCAAAGTACCGCAGTCACCACCACCTATAATCACCACCTGTTTTGGCGCTGGGTGAGTAAATAATACTGGGTGGCTTAACATTTCGTGATAAAGGAAATTGTCGCGACTGCTCAGCATAATCACGCCGTCTATCACCATCAGATTGCCAAAATGCGTAGTCTCAAACATTTCGATATGTTGAAAAGGCGACTGCACCTCATCCAGTTTTTTGGTGATGGCTAAACCAAAAGCACTGCCACTGGCCGCAAAAATTTCGGTGAACCATTTATTGTCGCCCGACATACTTATCTCCTGAAAATCAACTAAGCTGGGTATTTTGCCAGTCAGGGCAGGATGAGACAAACTTTTCATGTTTTTTTCACAGCATTGGCTTTAAAATAGCGCATCATTTTTTTAAGGGCACGACAATGGCAGATTGGGGTATCGAAAAAGCACGATCCATATATAACGTAGCAGTCTGGAGTGAAGGCTATTTTGATGTGAACAACAATGGCGATCTGGTAGCTTATCCGGATCAGGACCATAAAAAACCCGGTATTAATTTCCCGGAGCTGACTGCCCGTTTTAAAGAGGAAGGCTTAACCCTGCCCGTATTGGTGCGTTTTACCGATATTCTGCAGCACCGTGTTGGCACCTTAATTAATTCTTTCGCTCAGGCGAAAAAAGAGCGTGAGTACCAAGGCGAATACACAGCCGTTTATCCTATTAAAGTAAACCAGCAATTTTCCGTGGTGAAAAAACTGGTGAGCCACGACAGCGGTAAAGTAGGTTTAGAGGCAGGTTCCAAGCCAGAGCTGATGGCTATTTTAGGTGTGACCGACAAACCTTTGCGTATTGTCTGTAACGGCTACAAAGATTCTGAGTTCCTGCGTTTAGCCACTATTGGCCAGATGATGGGCCATCAGGTTTATGTGGTGGTTGAAAAAATCACTGAATTAAAAACCTTAATCCGTGAAATCGACAGCTTAGGCCAGGCGCCTATGATTGGTATCCGTATCAAGCTGAACTCGGTCGGTAAAGGTAAATGGCAAAACACAGGCGGTGAAAAAGGCAAGTTTGGTTTAACCGCCACTCAAGTGCTGCAAGCCATCGACATTTTGCGTGAAGCCGGCAAACTGGACTTGTTGCAGTTAGTGCATTTCCATATCGGCTCTCAGATTGCCAATATCCGCGATATTCACAATGCGATTCGTGAATGTGCCCGTCACTACGCTGAACTGCGCACTTTAGGTGTGCCTATCACTACGGTTGACGTAGGTGGTGGTTTAGGTGTGGACTACGAAGGTTCAAACTCGCGTTCTGCCTGCTCGATGAACTACACCATGCTGGAATACGCCCGCAACGTGGTATACGGCTTAAAAGAAGTTTGTGACGAATACGACTTACCGCATCCAAATATTATCACTGAGTCTGGCCGTGCTATGACCGCACACCACGCCGTGTTAATTACTGATGCTATTGACGTAGAACGTGCACCGGGCTTAGTCAATATGCCAGAGCCAAGCGAAGACTCACCAGCCGTGATTTGGGCTTTGTGGGATTCGTATAAAAACGTCACACCACGCACAGCGGTCGAAGCCTACCACGATGCAGTGCATTATTTTACCGATGCTCATGCTCAATATGTGCATGGTTTGCTGACGTTAAAAGACTGGTCTTTGCTGGAGCAGATTTACTTTGCCACCATCAACAAAGTGAAAAACAAGCTGGATTTATCGTCGCGTTCACACCGTGATATTCACGATGAGTTAAACGAGAAATTAGCCGACAAGCTGTTTGTAAACTTCTCTCTGTTCCAGTCTATGCCGGATGCCTGGGGTATTGACCAGTTATTCCCTGTGATGCCATTGGAGCGGATGAATGAGTCGCTGGAACACCGCGCTATCATTCAGGACATTACTTGTGACTCAGACGGCGTACTGAAAAGTTATGCTGACGGTAACGGTATTGAATCCAGCCTGCCATTGCCTTCGTACAAAGAAGACTCGCAGTTCCTGCTGGGTATGTTTATGGTTGGCGCTTACCAGGAAATTCTGGGCGACCTGCATAACCTGTTTGGTGACACAGACTCAGTGCATGTTGAACTGGATGACGAAGGCGGTTACCGTCTGACCAATGCAATTAAAGGCGACACAGTGGCTGACGTATTACGTTATGTGCAGTTTGACGCGAAGAAGCTGCTTGCCTCTTATCAGAAGCAATTAGCACGGATGGACTTTACCCCTGAAATGCAGGCGTCTTATTTAGATGAACTGAAATCCGGGGTTTATGGTTACACCTACTTCGAAGATTAAGGTAAACTTGCCACTGATCGGATGAGAGAAAAGCAGGTTTACCTGCTTTTCTTTTTTAACCTAACGAACAAGTGGTGACTGAATGCTGCATTTTCTACCAGCCCCAATACGTGGCTCGCTTTCTTTTCTGCTGTATATTATCAACACTATTTTTTGGGCCACCCCTATTCTGATCCTGGCCATTGTAAAACTGCCTCCGGTAAAAATCTGGCAAACCTGGATCACCTATTTACTCGACTTCTGCGCCACCAGTTGGATCACATTAAATAACTTAACCAGCCGAACCTTTACCCGTATCCGTTGGGATATCAAAGGCATAGATAATTTAAGCGTCAAAGACTGGTATCTGGTAATGGCGAACCATCAGTCCTGGGTTGATATTCTGGTGCTGCAAAAAGTCTTTAATCACAAAGCACCCTTTTTAAAATTTTTCCTGAAAAAAGAACTAATTTATGTGCCTGTAATTGGCTTATGCTGGTGGGCACTGGATTTTCCTTTTATGCAGCGTTTAACGGCAAAACAGCTGGCGGAAAAGCCAGAACTCAAAGGCACTGATATAGCCACTACCCGTAAAGCCTGCGAAAAATTTCGCTACAAACCCGTGTCAGTGATGAATTTCCTTGAAGGCACCCGCTTCACGACGCATAAACATGAGAAACAACAATCACCTTTTACTCATTTGCTCAAGCCTAAAGCTGGTGGTATTTCTTTTGTACTGAATGCGATGGGTGAACATTTACATAAACTGCTGGATGTGACCATTTGTTACCCCAAAGAAATTCCAACCTTTTGGGATTATATTTCCGGCAAGGTGCAGGATATTAAAGTGCGGGTGCGGGTATTGCCTATAGATCCCAACCTGATTGGGGATTATGACGATCCGGTATTTAAACAAAGATTTCAGGCTTGGGTGAATCAACTCTGGTTAGATAAAGATTTGTTATTAACAGAGCTGGAGCAAGGAGAGCGGAGCTAATGTTGTATTGGTTGCCTGTAGTACTTAAAGCCCCTTTAGCGTTTTTTTTGTTCAGCTGCAATCTGGCGTTGTGGGGAACTATTGTCACGCTGATTGGTATGGCCAAGTTGTTGTCGCCAAACGCAACAGCCAGAGCATTCTGGTCTAAACCTGCCCACTGGGCCTACCGGGGATGGTCGCGTTATAACAAAGTCTTGATGGAATTGTTTAACAAAGTCGAATGGCAAGTCAGCGGCGTGGCTGAACTAAAAAAAGACAGCTGGTATCTACTGATCTCCAACCATAAAAGCTGGCTGGATATTCCGGTGTTAAGTCAGTTTGCGTTAAACCGTATTCCAGAACCTAAGTTCTTTTTAAAAGAGCAGCTGAAATGGGTGCCTTTTATTGGTTCAGGATCCTGGGCTTTGGATATGCCTTTTATGAAGCGCTACAGCCAGGCAGAAGTCGCCAAGAACCCTGCGCTTAAAGGCAAGGATATAGAAACCACCCGCGCCTCCTGCGAAAAGTTTAAAAATACTCCAACTACTATTATTAACTTTGTGGAAGGGTCACGTTTTACCACAGAAAAGCATAAACAAAAACGTAGCCCGTTCCGGCATTTATTGCCGCCCAAAGCCGGTGGCATAGCCTTCACCTTAGCTAGTATGGGACCACAATTTCATTCAGTGTTAGATGTCACCATCTTATACCCGGACAATCCGGGCCATGTGGCTTTGGATATGCTTTGTGGCCGCTTAAAACGTGTGGTCGTCCTGGTTGAAATTCTGCCAGTGGATAATGAAATCATTGGCGATTATTTTAACGACGAGAGCTTCAGAGTCAGCTTTCAAAACTGGCTGAATCAGCGCTGGCTGAAAAAAGATCAGGCTATTGCGGCTTATCATCAACCAGAAACATCAGCTTCGGAAAACGCCTTGTGTTAGATCAGTATTTACAACAAGCGGCCAGTTATTTTGGCCAGACCTTACCGCCAGAGCATTTGTTGATGTTAGCCATCAGACTAGTGTTGGCTTTGATATTGTTATGCCTGCTTTTTGCACTGGCCCGTCGTTATCTGATGCCTGTCATAGCTCATCTGCTGGATAAAGTAGATGGCGAATTAGAACATCAAACAGAAAGAGAACGGCTGCAACTGGCCAGCCATGTTGCGCATTTGCTCCCTGCAGTGGTGCTGATTAGCTCAGCCGAAAAGTTCTTCCTGCACTGGCCGGATTTTATGTCGGCGGTGCATCTTGGTCTTTGGATTTACCTGTATTGTTTTGCCGGTATGGCTTTTGCTGCACTGATTAATTTTGCTGCTGCCATTTATAGCGCTGTAGACCGTCAGAGTAATGTGCCTTATCTGGGGCTGGCTCAAATTCTGAAATTACTCGACTTCATCGTCGTAGGCATACTGATCTTAAGCATGCTGCTGG
>JAHIWM010000246.1 GCA_018815765.1 Gammaproteobacteria bacterium
ACGCCAGAAATCGACAGAGCCGACTAAACAGCGGTGTTGATGCAGTTCAGCCACAGTAGCTGGTGTGCCGAATTTTTGCAGGTAGTCGGGGCTGGCGCATAAATACAAGGTGCGTTTACCTAAGGCTTTGGCCTGTAAGCTGGAATCGTTAAGAGTTCCTAAGCGTATGGCGCAATCAAAACCGCCTTGCACTAAATCCAGTTGATCATTGGTTAGCTGTAAATCCAGCTGTACTTTGGGGTAACGTGACAAAAATTCGTGCAGCAAAGGCGCAATAAATTGCTCGCCGTAATAGACAGGGGCGGTGATTTTTATCGCGCCTGAAGGTTCGTGCTGTAAGCTGGTGATCTGCTGATTGGCTTGGTGCAAACCGTTCACCAAAGCCCGGCAATGTTGGTAATACAAAGTGCCTTGTTCAGTTAAACGAACCTGGCGGGTGGTGCGAAGCACCAGTTTGCAGTTCAGCCGCTGTTCTAATTGCAGTACGGTGCGGCTCACCTGAGCGACTGAAATGGCTAAGACTTTGGCTGCTTTAGAAAAACTGCCAAGTTCTGCCACGGCCACAAATTCGCTGATGCCTTGCCATTCTTTCATTTATGCAAAACTCATTTGTTATTTGCAGGGATTATCATCGATTAAGAAAAAATTACAATGGGTTATACTGACTGGCAACTAAGACTGGAGAATTCAGATGAAGATGATCAAAACACGTGCAGCAGTGGCCTGGGGCCCGGGTCAACCGTTAAAAATTGAAGAAGTGGATTTAATGCCACCCCAAAAAGGCGAAGTGCTGGTGCGTATAGTGGCCACCGGTGTTTGTCATACCGACGCTTATACCTTGTCAGGTCAGGATTCTGAAGGCAAATTCCCTTGTATTCTGGGTCATGAAGGTGGTGGTGTGGTTGAAGCTATAGGCGAGGGCGTCACCAGCGTGGCGGTGGGCGACCATGTGATCCCTTTATACACGCCTGAATGCGGTAAATGTAAGTTCTGTTTATCCGGCAAAACCAACTTGTGTCAGGCCATTCGTGCCACTCAAGGTCAGGGTTTAATGCCGGATGGCACCACACGTTTTTCCAAAGATGGCCAGCCTATTTATCACTACATGGGTACTTCTACTTTTTCTGAATACACTGTGCTGCCGGAAATTTCTTTAGCCAAAATCAATAAAGCTGCGCCTTTGGAAAAGGTTTGTTTATTAGGTTGTGGTGTGACAACAGGAATGGGCGCTGTAATGAATACCGCCAAAGTAAAAGAGGGTGATACTGTTGCCGTGTTTGGTTTAGGTGGTATAGGTTTATCTGCCATTATTGGCGCTGTAATGGCCAAAGCCAGCCGTATTATTGCCATCGACATCAACGAGTCTAAGTTTGATATTGCTCGTCAGTTGGGCGCTACTGATGTGATTAACCCAAAGAATTTCGACAAGCCTATTCAGGATGTGATTGTTGAAATGACAGACGGTGGTGTTGATTTTTCTTTTGAATGTATTGGTAACGTTAACGTGATGCGTTCGGCTTTAGAGTGCTGTCATAAAGGCTGGGGCGAGTCTGTGATTATTGGTGTGGCGCCTGCTGGTGCTGAAATCTCTACCCGTCCATTTCAGTTAGTTACAGGCCGGGTATGGCGTGGCACTGCTTTTGGTGGTGTCAAAGGCCGTTCTGAATTACCAGATTACGTGGAGCGTTATTTAAAAGGTGAGTTTGAACTCGACACTTTTATCACTCATACCATGCCTCTGGAACAAATTAACGAAGCTTTTGATTTGATGCATGAAGGCAAATCGATTCGAACTGTTATTCACTTTTAATTTCATTAAAAGCCCGGCTCGCCGGGCTTTCTCTGCACAAGGATAAAGCAATGACGTTAATTCAGTTATCCGAACATAAAGTGTTTGCTGGCCGCCAGATTAAATATCAGCATCACTCAGATTCAGTCAAAGGATTGATGCAATTTTCGGTTTATTTACCGCCTGCCGCTGAAAAACAAAAAGTACCAGTGCTGTATTGGTTGTCCGGTTTAACCTGCACTGATGAAAACTTTTCAGTAAAAGCTGGTGCACAGCGTGTAGCAGCAGAGCTTGGCATAGCCTTAGTGATCCCGGACACCAGCCCACGAGGCGATCAGGTGGCTGACGATGCGGCTTATGATTTAGGTCAAGGCGCTGGTTTTTATGTTAATGCGACACAAGAGCCGTGGGCAGCTCATTATCAGATGTACGACTATATCAGCCGTGAACTGCCAGCTTTAGTGGAAGCACATTTACCTGTCACATCAGCCAAAGCCATCAGCGGTCATTCGATGGGCGGCCATGGCGCTTTAGTGATAGCTTTACGTGAAGCGGGAGCTTACCGCTCAGTGTCGGCTTTTTCTCCTATTTGTCAGCCATCAGAATGCGATTGGGGCAAAAAGGCCTTTACTGCGTATCTTGGCGATGATCAAAGCCAGTGGTTGCAGTACGACGCGAGTTTTTTACTGGCACAAAAACAAAGCAGTTTGCCGATGCTGATCGATCAGGGCGAAGGCGATCAGTTTTACCCGTCACAGCTTCGCACCGAATCTTTGATCGAAGCCAATCAGCGTAGCCAAAGCGGAGCGCAAATTCGTCTGCAGCCAGGTTACGATCACAGCTACTTTTTTATAAGCAGCTTTATTGAAGAACATCTGCGTTTTCATGCAAGGCACTTAAAAGGTTAGGCTGAATTTTATTGCCGTCGAATTTTTGCTTGCTCAAATTCCCCAAGCGCAGCTAAAATGGCGGCGCGCTTAGGGGAGTAGTTTACAAAACCGCCAGGTTTTGTGTTGTTGTCAACATACTTGTACCTCACTGTACATGGCAACAACGTCCCGTTGATCAAACTTGATCAGGTATTAATGAGACCTAAGACAACGTACTGACCCCAGGCGGGAGTTGGTTTGTTGTCTTATGTTTAGTTTTCCCGCCAGGTGCAGTTTATGTTTTTTGATGCCTTTGTTGCCTCTTTCGCTTCTGTTGCTGTTGCAGAGATCGGCGATAAAACTCAGCTTTTGTCTTTATTCCTCGCGGCCCGCTTTCGCTCCCGTGGCGCTATTATTGCCGGCATTCTGGTGGCTACTTTATTAAATCATGCCGCATCAGCCTGGTTTGGTGCTTGGGTGGCGCAGTTTATTCCTGAAGGTTGGCATGCCTGGTTATTAGGCGGCTCATTTATTGCCGTGGCTTTGTGGTTACTTATTCCTGATAAAGACGACAGCGAAGAAGTCAGCGTTTTAAAATACGGCGCCTTTTTTGCCAGCTGTATCTTATTTTTTCTGGCAGAAATTGGTGATAAAACTCAGGTGGCTACTGTGCTTTTGGCTGCCACTTATCCTGAAACCTGGCAGGTGATTTTAGGCACCACCATTGGCATGCTGGCGGCTAATGTGCCAGTGGTGTATGCCGGTAGCTGGTTACTGGAACGCATTTCGTTGGACTGGGCGCGCCGTGTGGCTTGTGCCATCTTTATGCTGCTGGGTGTGGTTACTATTGTGATGTACTAGCTGAACTGTTTGAGGTTCAAATCGAGCTTTATTGCGTCAAAGCAAATAAAAAACGCGTTGTATTGCTACGACGCGGTTTCATTCTTTCACAGTTGTTTACGTCAGTTATAAGGTGTTATTTTACCCTAAGTAATTGATGTTGCAGCCAACACAGCTGCAGCTTCAAATACGACGGCTAAATCAGAACACGGCCCGGACGCTTATGGCATAACGACGATCTGTCGTGAAACTCAGCGCATCAGTTCTGTCACCTGCCTGATTCATTTGATACTGGGTTTTGGTTTCAGTATTGAGCAGGTTACTGCCCTCTATGCCCACTTTCCAGTTGTCGTTAATGCTGTAGTACAAGCTGGCGTCCATCATGCCTGAAGCTTCGGCAAAGGCTGGTACGTATTCTTCAGACTCACGTAAGGTTAACAGGTACTCAGAGCGCCAGGTATAAGCCAGACGGAATGAGACAGCTTCGTACTCATACATACCGACAATGTTCATATTCTGATCGGAATAACCTTGTAATGGCAAGCCACCAAATACACGGAAGGTATTGCGGTTATCCGCGATAGGATTGCCATTTTCATCAAAACCCAAAGTACCTTCTGAAATGGCATTCGGGTCTTCCAGACCACTTTGGTCGATATAGGTGTAGTTAAACTGCAAACCTAAACCGCGCCATGCACCTGGCAACATATCGTAGAATTGAGAGTACGAAAACTCAGCCCCGCGGATAGTACCTGAACCGGTGTTCGCCGGGCCATAAGCCGATACGTCATAATCCACGCCGTTGTAGGTTACATCCAGATCAAATTGTCTGTTGCGGATAATGTTATCCAGCTTTTTGTGGAACAGGCCCAGGTTCACAAATCCACCAGGAGCGAAATACCATTCAGCAGTTAAGTCCAGATTAATGGATTCTTCCGGTTCCAGATAAGGGTTGCCTGCCAATGCAGTTACCTCAATATCGTCGATGGCAACAACAGGGTTATTGACTTCATCCTGATCCGCACCTGGCGTCTGCAGACGACGGGTGTAATCCAAATCCAGCAGACTAATATTGCGTGCATCCACTAAGCTTGGGTAATACAAGCCCTGAGAGGCTCCAACGCGCATCACCAGATCTTCGGCTACTTCAAAGTTCAGGTTTAAGCTTGGTAATACTGCGTTGTAATCTGTACCGTCCACAGTGCTCAATTGTGATTCACCAGAAGCGAGATCGTAATAACGCTTATATTCGGCTTGTTGCAGCACTGTGTTCAGAGAGGTGCCTGGCTCACCACGTTTTGTCGTTGATGGCTGCACAAAAGCACCGGTAGATTCCAACTGGTAATTAACAAAACGCAAACCAAGGTTACCTTTCACCGGTATTTCCAGATCGACCAGCTCAAAATCGCCGCGCACATAAAACTCTGTGCGTTTTTCATTGGATGAGCTGATGTTGTGTGCCGCATAAGGCCCTTCAACACGGTTGGGTTTATCGGCATAAGGGACATAAGTGCCTGTACAAACGCCGTTATTGGCCGCGCTCAGAGTGGCGTTGTGCCATCCGTCCTGACAGCCCTGACGTAATGATTCTGCATAGTTTTTCACCAGGTCCATTTTAGGGAACAGGAAGTTATTCACATTACCGATAAGAACTTTACCATTGTAATAGTCTGAGAAATCAACACGTTCAAACAGACCCGGGTTATTCACAGCTGCCGCCGCGTTCCGGTCATTCATATCCCATGGTGTACCAATAGCAGACCAACCTTCGTATGCAGTATCGCGCACTGTCAGGTCTTTATCTGTGTAGTAAAAACCTGTTTTAATGCTGGTGAACACACCATCGAGTTCATAGCTGGCGTTAAATTTAAAGCTGTCGGCTTTTGCAGTATTGTGCTCTTCCTGTTCCATACCGCTGCCAAGGAACAGATTAGGCACAGGTCCATTCCAATCACTATTTGGGGACCAACCCGGCGTCAGAATGTTATCACTCAGAAACTCCACTGTCGGGCGTTCGCCACGCATGTCAAGGAAGTAAGGGGATACTGCATGAACATGGTTACCGCGGGTTTGACCTGACATGCTGTAGTTATGCACCACTTTTTCAGAATCAATATGCTGGTAATCCAACTCAAGTTTTAAGCGGTCTGAGGCTTTGATTTTCAGGTTGAGTGAGGTGTCTTCCACTGTATTTTCGTTGTAGTTCCAACGGCTACGGTAAAAGAACGGAGTTTCAGGACTGACACCAAGTGCAACACCTGAGGTGACAAAGCCGTTGTCCGTTGTTAAAGGGTGGCCATTGGCCGCGTCATCTCTCCAGTTTTGAGACGAGCCCATAAAACCTTTAAATCCCTGAGCTGCCTGGCCTATTTGACGCTCATTCCACTCTAAAGATGCATCAGAGTTAATGTGTTCTAAAGTAGCGACTATGGTGTCGTCCGTGTTCGCCCATTGCAACGACGAAGTGAAACCAGTGCGTTCCCGATCATTATCTGCCGTGCTCATGTGAATCGCCACTGGTACATGCCAGACACTACCTGCTGGTTGACCCGGAAGTCCCGGACCATCCACAGGGGAGCTAGGGTCAACACCAGTAATGCCTCCCCACTGATCGGTAGTCGGAATAAATGAATCTCCACGGGAGTGGAAATTACCTAAACCCACGCCATCACCACGTGATTTATATTCTGACTGAGAACCTGCGATCAGAAAGCCAAATTTACCGTTTTTGGTTTCCCAGCTATCAGAAAAAAGGCCAGAGAAAGAAGGGGTGACTTCTTCGCGGAAATCACCATAGTTTGCTTTTGTACTGAAGGCTACGACTCTTTTGTCAGAGTCAAAGGGTTTACGGGTCACAAGGTTGACTGTGCCAGCTATGCCGCCTGAGATCAGATCGGCAGTCTGGTTTTTAACCACTTCCACTGAGCCCAGTAGCTCTGCGGGGAAATCCTCATAGCTCAGGCCACCCCAAGGATTTGCGCTAAAAGCGCCACGGCCATTCACTTCGGAGCGTACACGATCCAGACCACGAACTAATACTCCAGTGCCTTCATCAGCATAGTGTTTTGGGTCGTCAGAAGAAGCAAAGCGTTCAATAGTGACACCAGGAACACGTTGCAAGGCTTCGGTTACGGATTTATCCGGCAGTGCGCCTATGTCTGTTGCAGTGATGACATCTTTCACTGTATCGGCATAACGCTTCAGATCCTGGGCTGTCATGATACTGCCACGGATCCCTTTTACTTCAATAACTTCTAATGGTTCAGCCTTTTTTTCGCTAATGACACCGCTGTCATTTTTTGGCAAATCTTGAGCTGCCAGCCACGCAGGGCTCATGCCCAGCAAAGCTGCTGAAATAGCCAGACTAATTCTGGCCCGTTTAGTGCTTTTAATGTTGTGGTTATGATAGTTATTGTTGTGTAATTCAGACATAGTTTAAGTCTCTTCTGTTCTTGTTTTAATTCATGCAACCTGTCAGTCATGGTCCCGCTGACATCGCCATGAGATATTGACTCTGCTCTTCCTGTTCAAAGCTGTCATTACTACCATATATGCCAAGCTCTAATGTTACTTTGTACCATGATGATTAAAAAGTAAACATGGATTGATGAAAAAAAATGCGTCGCATTGTGTTGAGTTCTAGGCAAGCTGCTCTTTGTTATTGATTATTCATATGTTACCAAGTAACAAAAATGCTTGAGAAGTGAGTATTTTGAACCGCTGCAACGCTGCTTTCCCTGTTACGAACAGGCCCGGTTCTATAGGTTAAAGACAACTAATCACCAGAGCATGGCTTCAAAATTCTGAGTTGCGGCAGCAGCAGTGTCAGGCTTCACCGCGATGATGAGCTGATGATGATCTGATATAGACAAGCCATGAATTCCAAGTCGTTATATACCCACTTTTGCAGCCAGAAGTTAAGCTCTTGGTCAGCTATGGCGCGGGGTAATACTTTCGACTAAATTTTATTCGGCAAAAGAGCCAAACCAGCAGAGCTTAAAGTTAGTAATCTTCAGCTTAAACAAGTATAATGCGCGGCCATTTTTGGCAGGCAAAACCGAGTGAAGCAACAGATGCAAATGAATCAGGCCCCTTTAAGAAAATCCGCAGCAGTGGACCGCATGGCGGCCGAGCGGGGACTATTTTCTTATCCTAAATACTGGGCTGAGTCCTTTGGTACTGCACCATTTTTGCCAATGAGCCGGGCCGAGATGAAACAATTAGGCTGGGACAGCTGCGATATTATTCTGGTGGTCGGTGACGCTTATGTTGATCACCCAAGCTTTGGTATGGCTGTGGTAGGCCGCATGCTGGAAAGCCAGGGTTTTCGGGTGGGGATGATTGCTCAGCCTGATTGGTCGTCCAAAGATGCTTTTATGACGCTTGGCAAACCCAATCTGTTTTTTGGTGTCTCTGCCGGCAATATGGACTCGATGATTAACCGTTACACAGCGGATAAAAAATTACGTCACGACGATGCCTATACACCTGGCAATGAAGGCGGCAAACGACCTGACCGCGCTGTGCTGGTGTATTCGCAGCGCTGCAAAGAAGCTTATAAAGATGTGCCCGTGATCATTGGTGGTATTGAAGCCAGCCTGCGCCGTATTGCCCATTATGACTACTGGCAGGAAAAAGTTCGTCGCTCCATTATTTTTGATGCCAAAGCCGAGATGTTGATCTACGGCAACGCCGAACGTCCGCTGATTGAAGTGGCGCATCGTATTGCCAATGGCGAAGATATCAATACCTTGCATGATATTCGTGGCACTGCTGTGATCCGCAAAGAGCCTTTGCCGGGTTGGCGTGGCGTCGATTCCACTGCTATTGATAAAGTCGGCAAAATTGACCCTGTGCCTAATCCTTATGGTGCAGATGATGTAGGTTGTGGCACTTTTTCTGAATTTGCGCAGCAAGGTATAGACCTCAGCAAAGCGCCTGAAGTGGAAGCCAAGCCAATTCTGGTGCAACCGCCACGCCAAAAACCGTGGGAAAAGACGTATGTCAAACTACCAGCTTTTGAGCAGGTCAGTGTCAATAAGTCGTTGTATGCCCACGCTTCACGTATTTTGCACCAGGAAACCAACCCGGGTTGTGCCCGCGCTATTTACCAGCGCCATGGTGACCGTCATTTATGGGTGAATCCTCCAGCATTCCCGCTGACCACTGAAGAGATGGATGGCGTTTTTGGCCTGCCTTATCAACGTGTGCCGCACCCTGTGTATGGCAAGGCGAAAATCCCTGCCTATGAGATGATTAAAACTTCGGTCAACATTATGCGTGGCTGTTTTGGTGGCTGTTCTTTTTGTTCTATTACCGAACACGAAGGCCGCGTCATTCAAAGCCGTTCGCAGGAATCGATTTTAAAAGAAATTAAAGAAATTCGTGACAAAGTACCTGGTTTTACCGGCGTGATCTCAGATTTAGGCGGCCCAACCGCCAATATGTATCGCTTACGTTGTAAAAATCCAAAGGCTGAGCAAACCTGTCGCCGACCTTCTTGTGTTTATCCGACCATTTGTGAACATATGGATACGGATCAAAGCCCGACTGTGGATTTATACCGTGCTGCCCGTAAAGTGGATGGTATTAAAAAGATTCTGGTCGCCTCAGGTGTTCGTTACGATTTAGCGGTTGAAGATCCCAACTATGTCAAAGAGTTAGTGCAGCACCATGTCGGTGGTTATTTAAAAATAGCCCCAGAGCATACCGAAACTGGCCCATTGTCGAAGATGATGAAACCTGGGATGGGTGCTTATGACAAGTTTAAAGAAATGTTCGACCGCTTCAGCCGTGAAGCGGGCAAAGAGCAATATCTTATCCCGTACTTCATTTCAGCGCATCCTGGTACTACAGACAAAGACATGGTGAATTTAGCGCTGTGGCTGAAAGAACGTGATTTTAAACTGGATCAGGTGCAGAACTTCTACCCAAGCCCTATGGCGAACGCGACCACCATCTATCACACAGAGATGAACTCGCTGAAGAATATCAAAGGCAATACCGAAGTGGTGCCTGTGCCTAAAGGTGAACGTCAGCGCCGCTTACATAAAGCTCTGCTGCGTTACCATGATCCAAAAGGCTGGCCAATGATCCGCGAAGCTTTAGTCAAAATGGGCTTAAAACACCTGATTGGCAGAAGCAAAGGTTGTCTGGTGCCAGAAGAGGGCAAAGAGGACATGTTCCTGCGTAACATTAAAGTTCCAGGCAAAAAACCAGGTCAGGTGGCGTTAACCCGTCACACAGGCGTCAATCCTGCGGCCAAAGCGGTGGAGAAAATTAAACGTTCATCCGGCAAGCCTTCATTCAGCAAAAAAGCTAAATAAAATTGGGGTCAGATCACATTGTTAACGGTTAACAATGTGATCTGACCCCAATTTAGTGATAAGGAACTCCAATGAAAGCTGTACTTGAAACTCCACGTTTAATCCTACGTGCCTTTACGCTGGATGATGTGGATGCCATGTATCAACTGATGACAGTGCCAGATGTAATACGTTATGTCGGTAATAAACCAGCACAGTCGAAACAGGATGTGCTGGATTATCTGCAACAGCATCCGCTGCGGGATTATCAGATCTACGGTTATGGCCGTTTTGCTTGTGTCTGGAAAGATACAGGGCAGGTGATTGGTTTTAGTGGCATAAAGTATCTGGAAGAAATTAAAGAAACTGAACTCGGCTACCGTTTTTTGCCAGAGTTTTGGCGTAAGGGGCTGGCGACAGAAGCGGGGACTGCGGTGATTGAGTTTGCTCAAGGCTTAGGCTTAACGCGGCTGGTGGCAGTGATCCATCCGGATAATGAAGGGTCTAAGCAGGTGGCGACTAAACTGGGCTTTGCTCTGGAAGGGAAAACAGAGCTCTCGTTGATTGAAGAACAGGATTTGTTACTTTTTTCCCGTGTGATTTAAATCAGCCGCTCTAAAAATGGGGTCAGATCACATTATTTCCATAAATAATGTGATCTGACCCCATTTTTAGAGCGGCTGATTTAAATCACACGGGAAAAAAGTAACAAATCCTGTTCTTCAATCAACGAGAGCTCTGTTTTCCCTTCCAGAGCAAAGCCCAGTTTAGT
>JAHIWM010000247.1 GCA_018815765.1 Gammaproteobacteria bacterium
AAAGCACAGCGGCCAGTATTTTTGGATGATGCTGAGCCTGGTCCGGCTGAGCTGGAAGCCCCTTTTATCTACAAAAAAGACCAGTATTATTATCTCTTTGTTTCTTATGGCAAATGTTGCCGTGGTAAAGACAGCACTTACCATATGGTAGTCGGTCGTTCTACAACCTTAACCGGGCCTTATCTGGATAAAAACGGCAAAGATTTAGCTATGGGCGGCGGTTCAGTGTTGCTCAAAGGCAACAGCGATTGGCCAGGTCTAGGTCATAACTCTGTGTATGCCATGGATGGAAAAGATTACTTAGTCTTTCATGCTTATGAAATGGCGGATAAAGGCCTGCAAAAACTGAAGATTACTGCATTGGAGTGGGATAAAAACGGCTGGCCTTTAGTCAATGAAAAAGACTGGTTGGGTTATCAGAGTGTGCTGGTTCGCTAAATTCTGACGTCTGGCGGCAGATTGTTGGGCTGTTGTTTTTTTATAGGTTTCACCTTATAGTATTATTGTAATACAAATATAAAATAAATAGACCAGACAGGGTTAGCTATGACTGTATATCACACGCCTTTGCCCGGCTTTAAGGGCTATCGTCTTCCATTATTGTGCAGTGCTTTGAGCCTGCTGTTGGCCTGCTCGCCTGTCCAACCTCCTGAAACTAAAACAGAGCCTGCAGCTGAAGTAGTTGCAGCGCCAACCACAGAAGATCAAAGCTTTACCAATCCTTTATTTGCCAATGGCGCTGATCCATGGCTGGAATACTGGCAAGGCAATTATTACCTGACCACCACCACCTGGACCTCTCAGCTGGTGATGCGTAAATCGCCGACTCTGGCGGGTTTAGCCACAGCCACACCGGTCAATATCTGGTCTGAGACTAATCCTAAAAGCTGCTGTAACTTCTGGGCTTTTGAATTTCATCGTCTGCAAAGCCCTGATGGCCCACGCTGGTACATGATGTACACCTCCGGCAAACAGGAAAATCTGGATGGTCAGCATTTATCTGTGCTGGAAAGTGCAGGCGACGACCCTATGGGCCCTTATCAGTACAAAGGCTCGCCCATGCCGGACAGTTGGAATATTGACGGTAACTACCTGGAACATAATGGAAAATTGTATTTATTATGGTCTGAGTGGGTTGGGGATGAACAGTTAAACTGGATAAGCGCAATGTCCAATCCCTGGACTTTAACCGGCGAGCGAATGGTGTTATCCCGCCCGTCTTTGCCATGGGAGCAATCGGGTCGTAAGGTGAATGAAGGGCCTGAAGTGCTGAAACATAATGGCCGCACTTTTGTGATTTACTCCGCCAGCTTTTGTGACACACCAGACTATAAATTAGGTTTACTGGAGTTAACAGGCAACGACCCGATGAATGCCAGCTCCTGGACTAAAGCAGAGCAGCCTGTGTTTGAACGCGGCAACGGTGTATTTGGCCCTGGTCATAATGGCTTTTTTACGTCACCGGATGGCACTGAAAACTGGCTGGTGTATCACGGCAATAACAAAGCAACAGATGGCTGCAGCGCAACCCGTTCGGTAAGGGCTCAACCCTTTAGTTATAAAGCAGATGGCACACCTGATTTTGGTACCCCTGTGCCTGAAGGTCAAACCGTTGCTGCCCCATCCGGAGAAAATGGTCCTTTGACTGTAGTTCCAGAAGGGGTGAAATGGCAGTTGGTGAACCGCTCTACTCAGCTCTGTCTGGCACCTTCGAAGCAAGGGCTTACAGCGCAGACTTGTGCTGCACAAGGGCAGTGGATCCTCGATTCAACCACCAAGGGCCGTTATCGTCTGGCGGATGACAGAGGTTTATTTATTGGAGCACAGCATGAATTATCGCCCTGGGTTAATCAGGCAACTCAGCAATGGCTATTAAAAGCTGGTACTGATGGTTATTACCAGTTGCTGAATGCGGCCGATCAACAACCCCTGACAGCCTCAGACTGCAAAGCAGAAGATGCCACTTTATGTCAGGACTGGTTACTGCTGCCGACAGGCGATACGGTACTCAGCAGCAGGCAAAGTGGCAAAGTATTGAGCACAGAAGGTTGCACAGCAAGCAGTGGTGCTTTAGTCATGCAACAAAGCTGGGACAAACAGCAATGCCAGCAATGGCAATGGAAAGCAGGTCAGGCGGGTTATGTTCAGCTACAAAACAGCCAAAACCCAGAGCTTTGTGTTCAGACGAAAGACGATGCTTTGGGCGCAGGTGCAGATTTACTGCTGGGCAATTGTGCGGCTAAATCCAGTCAGTGGGCGTTGCAATTGCTACCCAATGGCGCTGTATCCTTGTTGTCTTTGCATACAAAACACGTGGTAGACCTACCTGGTTGTAGTTTATTTGATGCAGTAGCGCTGAAACAGGCTCCGCTTCAAGCCGATACCATCTGCCAACAATTCCAGCTCAGAACCCCAAACTAACACTGCAGATGAATAGAGTGAAATCAGCATAAGTTGCTGATTTTTATCTATTCATGCGCTGCATAGTTTTATAAAAAGCAGGCAGAGTCGCAGCTGAACTCACCTTTCTGATAACCCTTTTCTAAGTCTTAGCGCCAGCCATTTTTTTCGCTATCGAAATTCATTCGTTTTACTGAATATTTCTTTGCTCATTAGTTGACAGTCTATTAATCATACAATAGCATGATTTGAGAAATGATAAAAAAAATGCCTCGAAGGTCTGCTGTGTTTTGACCGGGAAGGTGTAATAAAACCACGACAAGGGGAGAAGAAGCTCATGTTTAAGCGATCCGTCTTAAGCAGTGCGGTGTCTATGGCTATTGTTCTGTTAAGCCAGCCAGTTACTGCAGCGCAAGAAGATAATAAAGCAACAGAAGTAGAAATTATTGAAGTCAAAGGTATTCGTGGCAGCCTGAATAAGGCGCTGGGCGTGAAGCGTCACAACGAACAAATTGTGGATGCCATAGTGGCAGAAGATATAGGCAAGTTTCCGGATAACAACGTAGTGGAGTCACTGCAGCGTGTCACTGGTGTGCAGGTGACTAACCGCGGCTCAGGCGAAGTTTCTGCCGTTTCAATCCGTGGTTTAAGTGATATCACAACCACAGTGAATGGCCGCAATATTTTTACTGCATCGGGCACAGCTGTTGCTCTGCAGGATATTCCTGCCAGTTTGCTAAAGCAGGTGGATGTTTATAAAACCCGTTCTGCCAGTCAGATTGAAAGTGGTATTGCAGGCTCTATCGATGTAAAAACCCACAGACCTTTTGATTTTGATGGCGCTAAGTTTATTGCCAATGCCCGCGGTATCTATACCGAACAAAATGAAGAAATTAACCCTACCTTTAGCGCTTTAGCCAGCAACAACTGGGAACTGGATTCTGGTCAGTTTGGTGCTTTGGTGAATGTGTCATTCTCCAGAACAAAGTATCGCGATCAAAGCGTCACAGCAGGCGCTATGCTGCCTTTTATGACGGCGAACCCTACCGCGCCTTTTACCCCTTACGAGCGTATTTTTTTAGATAAACCAGGTGTGACAGAAAACCCAATCTGGCAACCGGGTTTGTTAGCAGGTTTGCCTGCAAACGAAGGTGCAACTCTGGATATTAATGGTGTGGCAACTCCATATATCCTGAGCCGTGATGCAATTTTCCAAAGCGATTACAACGGCAAACGT
>JAHIWM010000248.1 GCA_018815765.1 Gammaproteobacteria bacterium
AGTTGAGTCGCCATAGCTAAAGCTGTGACTTCCGGCACCGCTACTACGACTTTCCAACCTGATTCGGTGCTGTCGAGTTTGATAGGTTCAGTCACCAGCATGGCATCTTTGTATAAACTGACACCAGCTTGTTGTTGCTGCAAATGCGCGGCTAAATCAGCGTCCAGAGTTTTAATCGACTGGCCCAATTTATCCGGGAATTTATTACTGGCTACTACCAAACCATATTTACTGATCAAATAAAGTTCGGCTTTGCCGCCGTACAATAAATCGGCCTGAGCCTGTAACAAGGTTTGCAGTACAGGCAAGTTTAAATCGACACCAGACACGCCTCTGAACTGATCCTGCGTTACGACCGGATACACCAGCGAGGTTAAAAGCACCTGATTACCTGGTGTGATTTCCCACAAATAAGGCTCCATCAGACAAGCTTTTTTAGTATCGCGACTACAGAGATACCACTCGGCCTCCCGCACTCCGTATTCGTTTTTGCTGTCTTTATACTTCACCGCTGGATCCGGCACTTGCACAAACTTCAGCTGGTTTTGCTCACGGATCCAATAGATCTCCATAGTGCCGGTTTTAGAACTGTGATCATTGTTGATGGAGAATTGACTATCAGCACCATCATAACCATTGGGTTCAAACTGGCCAAATAAGGACGAAATGCCTTTATTCGCCCCCAGAATTTGCCCCGCCATGACTTTGACCTGATCGCGGCTATAAGGCGTCTGGCCACTGCCCAGGGCTGAACCAGACAAGACTGCGGCAAAGTTTTTAGCTGTATCAAAATTGCGATCAAGCACGCTACTTGTTTCAAGCGCAGTGCGCTGTGCGGCTTCTGTCAGAATTTGTTCGGCTAATGTGCGCACCGACTGCGTCAGTTTGGTGACCGCAGATTCATTGCTGCTGGTCATCGAATACCAGCCAATAAAGGCCATGCTGCCAATACTGATAGAAAGTAATAATGCGACACCCAAAGTGAGTTTAAAGCGTAAGGAATTTAACTGCATAACTGCCACCTAAAGCCAATTGAAGGTTTTTGCCACTGACAACGAAAAGGTGGGTTCACCTAAATCGTTTAGTTCCAGATCGGTGTCATCAAAGGCTGCAGTCCATTTTGCCCCTAACCATTCGCTGACAAGCGCTACGCGCCAGTGATGGTAAGTACCGTCGTTATCGCGTAAAAATTTGTTAGTGTCCGTAGAGGTTGAGCGATCACCTGACAGTATGAAAGTCAGTCCTTCTGTCACCTGAATATTTTGAGTCAGCATCACAATGTAGTGACCACCACCAGCACCAAAATAATCTTTGGCATACCAATAACTTAGTTTGGTATTTTTATAAGACACTTTGATGTACGCCTCAGGATAATCAAAGGCACTGCTGTCGCTGCTGCCGTAATAAGTGTAATGCGCAATGCCAAGATCCAGGCCCCAGTTGTTGCCTAAATCTGTGTAATAGCCTGTGTAAAAATCAACTTCAAGATCGGTATTTTCAACAAAACTGACATTCGATCCCCAGCTTCCGACATACCAACCCGAGTCGAACACCCAGTCGAGGCTTGGTTGTAAGGCGGGATCATCCTCGGTTAGCGTAATACCGTTAAATAAATAGTTTGAAGAGAGGGTAACAGTGGAACTTAAATCAGCCAGGGCGACAGGACTTACCCCCAGCATGAATAAGCAGGCAAGAACGAATTGTTTTGTGATCCGCATAAATACTCCAATGCTGATTAAAGTATAAATTCAACTACTTAGACTCCGTTCTGTGTTATCCCACTAAAGGTATAGCACTGTTGTTAAAAAAAGCCCGAGTCATATTCAAGTTTCCTAATTCAGATATAGACTTCTAAACACCCAGAAATCTCTTTATTTCAAAATCGAAATAGGTTTAACTGATTTCAGTATTTCAAAGGAGCAAAATCAGATGTTTAAAGTAAATAGTTATTTTGACGGCAAGGTGACATCCATAGCTTTTCAGGGCGAAGAATTACCAGCCACTGTAGGTGTGATGGCACCGGGTGATTACGAATTTGGTACCAGCCAACATGAAGTTTTAACTGTGATTAGCGGTGCTTTAACCGTATTATTGCCGGGCCAGACACAATGGCAAACCTTCGCGCGCGGCGCAGTGTTTGAAGTACCGGCTCATGCGAAGTTTCAGTTAAAAGTTGAAACTGATACAGCTTATCTTTGCACTTACAACTAGAGGCCGGACGCTTTGCACGCCAGGCCTATTCAGGAAAAACTGATTTATGCGTGGTATGGGAACAGCAGCTAAAAGAGCGGATGCTTCAAAACAAACTGAAGCTCTTAATCTGAAACAAACAGTGCAGTATATGTGGCCCTATATCTGGGCCTTTAAAGGTCGTGTGTTATTGGCTTTGGCCGCACTTTTAGCTGCAAAAGCAGCCACTCTCTATCTGCCTTATGCGTTAAAACTAATTATTGACGACTTAGATCCAAGCTTAAACTCAGTATTAACCTTACCACTGGCGTTCCTTTTATTTTACGGCGCCTTACGTTTTGGCTCGGTATTTTTTGGTGAAGTACGAGATGCGCTCTTTAGCAGGGTAACTGAACACGCCATGCGTAAAGTTGGGCTTAGAGTATTTAATCATCTGCATCAGTTGGAACTGAGTTTCCATTTAGACCGCCAAACCGGCGGTATCAGCCGTGATATAGAAAGAGGCACTAACGGCATCAGTTTTCTGATGCGGTTTTTAATGTTTAATATTGTGCCTACCCTGCTGGAAATTCTGATGGTAGCGGTGATTTTTGCGCTGCTGTTTTCATACTGGTATGCGGTCCTGACTTTTGTGGCTGTGGCTTTGTATGTGGCCTTCACGTTTTATGTCACCGAGTGGCGCAATAAATATATCCGTGAAGCCAATCAGGCCGATTCTGCCACCAACAGCAGAGCGGTCGACAGCCTGCTGAATTACGAGACCGTTAAATACTTTAATAACGAAGCCTATGAAGAGCGCACTTACGATCAGTTTTTAGCCAACTGGGAAACAGCTAAGTTGAAAAACCGTATGTCGCTGTTGGCATTAAACTCAGGTCAGGCGCTGATTATTGCTGTCGCTATTACCCTGATGATGTGGATGGCCGCACAAGGTGTGCTGGATAAAGAGCTGACTTTGGGTGATTTGGCGATGGTGAATGCCTATATGCTCCAGCTATTTATCCCTTTGAATTTCTTAGGCTTTGTTTACCGTGAAATCCGCCGCTCTTTAACCGATCTGGAAAACATGCTCGGGCTTTTGAAAAAAGAAGCGCAGATTAAAGACAAAACCGACGCACCGAAGCTGCAGTTACAACAAGGCCGTATTGAGTTTAAGCAGGTGCATTTTA
>JAHIWM010000028.1 GCA_018815765.1 Gammaproteobacteria bacterium
CCATACAACAGTTATGTCGAAGGCTGGGCTTTGTATTCAGAGCTGGTTGCTAAAGAGATGGGCATGTACAAAGATGACCCTTTTGGTGATTTAGGTCGCCTGAAAGCCGAGTTATTCCGCTCTGTGCGCTTGGTCGTAGACACTGGCATGCATGCGAAAAAATGGACTCGTGAACAAGCTATAGCCTATATGGCAGAAACAACTGGCACCACAGAATCTGATGTAGTGTCTGAAATCGAACGTTATATGGCATGGCCTGGTCAGGCTTTAGGTTATAAGCTGGGTATGCTGAAAATTGTTGAGCTGCGTTCTTATGCCAAAGAGCAGTTAGGCGACAAGTTTGATATCAAGGCCTTCCACGATTTAGTGCTGTTAGGTGGCGCAGTGCCTATGTCCGTGCTGGATACCAAAGTGAAAAACTGGGTGGCAAGCCAAAAGGCATAAATCCTTGAAAATGGGGTCAGATCACATTGTTAACTGTTAACAATGTGATCTGACCCCAATTTAACCACCAGCCTGCTCACCTTGCTCTGCCACTTTGACTTTAGTCACCAACAACTGGTCAATCTTGTAGCTGTCGATATCGACTACTTCAAACTTGTAACCCTGAAAAATTACAAAGTCGGTGCGCTTTGGTATTTTACGCAGCATATACATCATAAAACCGGCAATGGTTTCGTAGTTTTCGTCATCAGGGAAACTGTCGATATCAAAGACCCGCATCACATCATCCAGCGGCGTCAAACCTTCCACCAGCCAGGACGCTTCGTCACGCTGCACTATTTGCTCTTCGTCCGAATTAACCAGCTCCCCCATGACGATGCTCATCACATCTTTCAGCGTGACCATACCCACTGTTAAGGCGTATTCGTTCAGCACCACAGCAAAGTCGATACCACTGGATTTAAAATGCGCCAGCACTTCGTACAGCGACAAGGAATCAGGCACTATCAAAGGGGTATGGATCATGCCTTCTTTAAGTAAGTTAATAGGCTGTTGATGCAGCACCTGCATCAAAATATCGCGACTATCGACATAACCCACCACTTTATCCAGGCTGTCATCGCAGACAATAAATTTGGCGTGGGGATGCTCCGCAATTTTGTTTTTGATGCTCTCGGCTGTTTCTTTTAAATTAAAGTAAATTAAGCTTTCGCGCGCAGTCATGGCTGAAGTCACAGTGCGGGAGTCCATATCAAATACGTTCTCCAGCAAAGTGCGCTCCTGCTGCTGTAATACACCGGCCTGCGCACCTTCATCCATCATCGCCACTATATCTTCAGGGGTAATTTGATCGATACGCTGCATCGGCACATTAAAAAGTTTAAACACCAGATTTGCCAGGCTATTAAAAAACCAAACCAGAGGTTTAAAAATAACCAGCATCAGTAACACAAGGTTTACCACCGAAATGGCTACTTTTTCCGGTGCTAACATCGCAAGGCGTTTTGGCATTAAATCGGCAAACAAAATAAACAAGGCGGTGACAAAAAACACCGACAAACCAAAGGCGATGCCTTCATTGGCCGGATTTTCAAAAATTAAATTCAGCAAGCTCAGGATATAAGGTGTAAACGCAGCTTCACCTAAAATACCACCTAAGATAGCCACAGCATTTAAGCCAATCTGGGCTATGGTGAAAAAACTACCTGGGTTAGACTGCAGCTGTAACACCAGGGCGGCGCGCGGTTCACCGTCTGACGCCAGTTGCTTTAAGCGAATTTTTCTTGAAGCAGCTAAGGCTATTTCAGACATGGAAAAGAAGGCGCTGGCACTGATCAGCAGCAACATAATCAGCAAATTTTCTAGCAGGGACATAAAATCACTCTTTGTTTCAACTGGCTTTGCATGAGCGAAAAGCCATCAGGTTTTAATGAAAATCACTATACCGCTCGTCAGTATACGACTTAAACTGTGTTTTCCCAGCATAAGCGCTCAAAAAATGTTTAAATTTGAACCAGTTACCCTATGGCTGATTTAGTACCTCGTATCCAACAAGCCTATTTTCGTAACGGTCCGGAGCATAGATCCGGCGCCGACGTCAGCTTTTTGGATATAGTAAAAATTTTCGGTTTCCAAAGTATTAAAATTGGCCGTTGGGTCACAGCTGCCGAACAGCAATTGGCGGCTAACCTGTTTTTTGACGCTTTATCTGACCTGATGCTGCTGTTACAGGTGCCGGAACAAGTGATTTCATTGAACCAAAGCCTGAGCCTGAATTTTGGTATAGGTGGTCAACAAGGCAGCTGTGCTTTTTATCAGCCCCAGGGGCGTTTATTGGCTCTGGCCAAAAATGCTGGCGGAGGCAGTCTGGCACACGAGTGGTTTCACGCCTTTGATCATTATATTTGCAGCAAATTATTTACCGATGAACTTCCAGCTTCCGCTTTTGCCAGTTCCAGCTGGCTAAATAATGCAGCTGTCTGCCCTCACCCGCTGAATCAGTATCTGGATCAAAGCTTTGCGGCGCTGTTTTTATCCGTCAGTGGATCTGAACCGAATAGCTATGTCAAAACCTCTGCCGCCTTTGATCAAAGCCATGGCATTTATTATTACGCCAAACCGGAAGAACTGGCAGCACGGGCTTTTGAACATATGCTGCAACAACAATCATTGAAAAATAGTTTTCTGGTCAGCGGCACCTTAAAAAGTAAAGCAGCCAAAGCGGGTTTATACCCGGACTCCGCTTTGTCTGCACTATTAGCCCAACACTGGCTTGGCTATTTTTCTTTGCTGGGCCGCGCTTTGCGTTAAGTTCTGTTGTCTGTAAAAGCCATGGCACAAAAATTGAAGTGCATCCTGTACTCAGCAAATGCTGACGGTATTTTGACCAAAGGAGCGTAACGATGAACACAACATGGCGCACAGAGCAACTACGTCGTTTAAATCAGACGATGAAAGCCATAGAGATATTGGCAGAACATCCTGATTTAACTGTAATTTATCAAGGCAAAGCCTGGGACTATCGTGATTTACTTGAACTCTCTGTCAGAATATTCAGGCTGGCCAGACAAGAAGGTTTTGATGTACAGGCCTTTGAAATGTGGTTTGCTAAAGATGCGGAACTATTTGCACATTATGGTCTGGAATGGCGGGTAGGTTGACCGAACTGGATTAAAAATAACAGCAAGCCCATCACTGACTTGCTGTACTGCCGTGACATCAGGAGTTTTATTGATCGCTCTTTTCTGCAATTTTTTGCAGGTTAGCATTGATCTTAAATAACACGATCAACAACTCACACCAAATACGGGCACCAACAGCACCGCCAATCAGAATACCTAATCCAACCAGAAAACCGCCACCATAGTCGGAAAAAATTGCACCTAAGCCGCTGAAGACCGACACAGCCAACAAGATCCAATACACCACAGTGATAATTTTTGGCGTCAGCATGGAGTCAAAGAAAAATATACTTTTCATTACGAAGTCCTTTTATTCATTGTGTTATCCCAAAAATCCTACGAACTTTGCTAGCAGCAAAATCTGGATTGCAGCCAGTTCAAATGAACTAACTTGTTTTAAAGTAATAAAAAAAATGATTTATTTCAATTGCTTTGTTAGAGAGGCCTTTTTAACAAATGCTCTATATGCAATGGTTGAACAATAGCAATTTAACTGAATAAACCCGACTCAAAATATTGTATCATCGCGATTTTAGACATGATCTAACTCTACAAGCGAGTCGTCTCCATGTGGCTGAATGAACAGCAAGTTACGGATACTGCGATCCGGGCCTATCGAAAGACTTTAGTAGGATCCAATCCGAATTATGTCGTTATTGATGATTTATTTGATCACGCCAAACTCGATGCCGTCTGCCATATTTTGCAGCAACAACAGTGCTGGAAAACGCAAAAGCATAGCTACTCTGCTTTATATGTGAATAATGCAAAATGGCAAAAAACCCCTGACACAGAACGTTTTGTGCAGCGGGACATTTGGGACCGCGCCGCGGCCAGTGCTGACGAACATCCCTATGCTATTGCTCATGAGTTTTTGTCATATTTACGTAGCGATGAATTTATGTCTTTGTTATCACGTATCTTTCGTGTGCACATAACGGATATCAACGTGGCAAAACCAGAAATTAATACCAATTATTTTCGCTTAAATGCCAAGGATTTTGTTAATCAACATGCGGATGACTCACCAGGCAGAGAGGTCTGTATACTGCTCTATTTAAATAAAGACTGGCAAAACAATAACGGCGGCGAACTGGTTTTCATGGGGAAGGACGATAAACCCGTAACTATCCCGCCTTTGTACAACCGCTGTGTGTTGTTTGACCCTTCATCAGAAGGCTCCGAGCATTGGGTAAAGGCTGTGACTAGTGAGAGTGCTACTGCGTATCGCTATAACGTGACCAGTTGGTATTGGTCTGAGTGATGTGTTTAGCAAAACTCAGGGGGCTAACGAAACTGGCTCAGAGACAGGGATTGCCAGCACCATCCATGGTGCTGGCCCTGCGGGCCGCGCTGAAGCGCGTCCAAATTCGCTCCCGGCGAATTTGTCGAACTAAGGGTTCGAACCAAATCCTCGATCGAAGGTTTAAAACAAAAAGGCCCGGACTTGATGCGCGACAGCAGACTCATGGGATTATTCCGGGCATCCTGCCCTCCACCCCTTCGGGGCCGCGCTAAAGCGCGTTCCGGTTTGCTCCCGGCAAACCGGTCGAACATAGGGTTCGAACCAAGACCTCACTCTCCGGTTTAAATGAAAAAGCCCCGAACTTTCGTTCGGGGCTTTTTCATTTAATCTGGCGGAGAGAGAGGGATTCGAACCCTCGTTAGGGGTTAACCTAAACACACTTTCCAGGCGTGCGCCTTCAGCCACTCAGCCATCTCTCCGAGGCTTGCTACAGCAAGCGCGGCTATCCTATTGAAAATCACCGCGCCGTGCAACAGTTAAATACATAAGCCTGTTTTTTTGCTGGAATTTTCAGCAACTATGGCCAACAAAGCTTTAAGCATTGCCTTTTACCGGCATTTGCGCTGATTTTGCGAAGTTCAGCATTCTGTCCAGCGGGATTAACGCCTGTTCGCGTAAATCGGCATCGACAAATATCTCGTGACCTTCAGACTGCAGCAAAGCGTCCTCAATCGCCTTCAGACCGTTCATCGCCATCCAAGGACAATGAGCGCAGCTGCGGCACGTTGCGCCGTTACCGCCCGTTGGAGCTTCGATAAAGGTCTTATCTGGCATAGCCTGTTGCATCTTGTAGAAAATGCCACGGTCTGTGGCCACAATAAAGGTATCGTTTGGCATCGTTTGGCTGGCTTTGATTAACTGACTAGTCGAACCTACCGCATCGGCTAAATCAACCACGTTGGCTGGAGACTCAGGGTGAACCAGCACAGCAGCGTTTGGATATTGTTTTTTAAGCTCAACCAAAGCTTTGGCTTTAAACTCATCATGCACAATACAAGCGCCCTGCCATAACAGCATGTCGGCTCCTGTTTGCTTTTGCACATAAGCGCCCAGGTGGCGATCAGGGCCCCATAAAATCTTTTTACCTTCGCTGTCTAAGTGCTCTACGACGTCCAGGGCAATAGAAGATGTCACCACCCAATCAGCACGGGCTTTTACTGCGGCAGAGGTGTTGGCGTACACCACTACAACACGATCAGGGTGCTCGTCGCAAAAGGCGCTGAACGCATCTGCAGGGCAGCCTAAGTCCAGTGAACAAGTGGCTTCAAGAGTTGGCATTAATACCGTTTTTTCCGGGTTCAGAATTTTGGCGGTTTCGCCCATAAACTTCACACCGGCTACGATCAAGGTTTTAGCTGAATGCTTATTGCCAAAACGTGCCATCTCCAGCGAATCAGACACACAGCCGCCCGTCTCTTCAGCCAAAGCCTGGATCTCAGGGTCTGTGTAATAGTGTGCAACCAATACAGCATCACGTTGCTGTAATAAAAGCTTGATACGTTCTTTGTAGGCAGCTTTTTGATCTGCGTTTAACGGCAAAGGTTTTTTCGGGAATACAAAGTCAAGTTCGTTGAAGTGCAGTGCTTGATCCATAACGGCCACCCGGTTTTAAAAAGTGCGGCATTATACACAAAAAGCTTAGCTTAAAACACAAGGAAGGTGATGATTGCATGGTGGGTCATGATGGATTTGAACCATCGACCAACGGATTAAAAGTCCGCTGCTCTACCAGCTGAGCTAATGACCCATGCAAGGAGAATCGAGAAAGTGGTGGGTCATGATGGATTTGAACCATCGACCAACGGATTAAAAGTCCGCTGCTCTACCAGCTGAGCTAATGACCCAAACAGGGGTATCGAAGTGGTGGGTCATGATGAATTCGAATCATCGACCAACGGATTAAAAGTCCGCTGCTCTACCAGCTGAGCTAATGACCCAGTTCGATACCAAAGTTTGCGCGGGAGTGGTGGGTCATGATGAATTCGAATCATCGACCAACGGATTAAAAGTCCGCTGCTCTACCAGCTGAGCTAATGACCC
>JAHIWM010000249.1 GCA_018815765.1 Gammaproteobacteria bacterium
CAAGCGGTAATGACATGGGCTGTGGACGCGGCAAAATCGCTGATTTGAGCCAGAGTTTTAATCTCTACCATAGGGTCGTAACGCTGTGGCATCAGGCGCTGACCTAACAACACCTGCACCCAGCTGTCTTCACGAAACAGCTCATCAGCCACTCGATGCACCCGGCCATAGGCCTGAAAAATATCCAGCTTTTGCTGCAATGAATCCGGCACATTCATCTGCTTTAAGTAGCGCCAGTACTCGCTGTCATCCCGCTGCGTCACCTTGTAATGCGCAATAATAAAATCGCGGATTTGTTCCATTTCCTCTGCGGCCAGTAAGTTGTAATGATCGGTATTCGCTTGCGCAAAACTGCGATCAGGAAACAAATTCACCAGACGGGTAATAGCGGTTTGCACCAGATGTAAACTGGTCGACTCCAGCGGTTCAAGGAAGCCACTGGTCAAGCCAATAGCCACACAATTACCAACCCACATCTGTTTGCGTTTGCCCGTGGTAAAGCGGATCAGCCGTGGATCTGCACTTTGTTGCTGCTCAAGCGTCTGCAACAAGCGTTGTTGCGCCAGTTCATCACTGACATAAGCCGAACTGAACACCAAACCATTGCCGGTTCGATGCTGCAGCGGAATACGCCATTGCCAGCCAAACTCATGAGCTGTAGCTCGGGTATAAGGCGGCAATTGTGCAAGCGTTGCCGAAGGCACAGCCCATGCGCTGTCATTAGGTAACCAATGGCTCCAATCGTCATAGCCCACCCCCATAGTCTGGCCAATCAATAAAGCCCGCAACCCTGAGCAGTCGATAAACAAATCGCCGGCCACTTGCCTGCCATCCTCCAGCACCAGATGCCGGATATGGCCACTGACTGCGTCCCGCTGCACATGCTTGATCATACCTTCATGCCGAATTACACCACGCTGTTCACTTAAGGTGCGCAGGTAACGGGCATACAGGCTGGCGTCAAAATGATAGGCGTAGGCAATTTCGCTGACGGGTGACTTCGGCTTAGTGGGGTCGGCTGGCATAAACTTATGCTGCTGCGCCATCTGACTGGCGATGCAGTAGTGTTCAAAAGGCAACGCCAAAGCTTCCTGCTTTAACTTCAGCCAGTACTGATAAAAGCTTAGCCATTCCCACTGGCGGCCCAAAGCGCCAAAGGCATGAAAATAGCTGTCGCCTTTTTGCCCCCAGTTGACAAACTCAATACCTAATTTGAAGGTGGCTCCTGTAGCGCGAATAAACTCTTGCTCATCAATGCCACATAAATGGTTGTATAACTTAATGGCAGGAATAGTGGCTTCCCCTACCCCTACAGTGCCAATCTGTTCAGATTCAACCAGTTCAATCCGATAACGCTGCCCTGTCAGTTTCGCCAGTAAGGCCGCGCTCATCCAACCGGATGAGCCGCCTCCGACGATCACAATGGTCTGAATAGGTTCAAGCATTGTGTCGTCCTTCTGCTAGAGCTTGTAACTCACGCCCAGCAGGAACTGCCGGCCGTATTCTTCATACACTTCAGGGAAGTAACTACCACCGCCCTGCAGCGTATTCAGACGAGTGGTGTAAGGTGAGTTGGTCAGGTTATTCACCTGCATCAGCAAAGTAACACCGTCAAAACGGCCTTCATCAAAGCTGTAACTCAACTGAGCATCCACTTGTTTGTCAGCCAGCACTTCGGTGTAACCCCGGGTCGCAAACAGCTGCACCACTTCACCACGGAATTCCGAGCGGTAGCGTTGACTCACCCTGGCTGAAAAACCGTTTTGTTCGAAGTACAAAGTTAAATCACGTACGCGGTCTGACAAGCCCGGCAGCTTGCTTGAAGTGCCAGGGCCATCAGGCTGAATACTCGAATCCGACCAGGACTGACTGCCAATAAAACCAAAACCTTCCAACGGCGCATAGTAATTGCCAATATCAATCGACATACTCAGCTCCAGCCCTTTGATATTACCGCCCTGGCCGTTTGCTGGCCGGCTCATATTGCCAATAGGACTGATAGGTTCAATGGTGGAATTATTCGGTGCGTTGGAAAAATCAAAGTCAAAATTCTGGGTGTAGATATAGCTATCCAGTTTCTTATAAAAAGCACCAGCTGCAATATAAGTACTGCCATCAAAATAGGCTTCGTAGGTTAAATCCAAAGCTTTAGCACGCCATGGTTCCAGTTCAGGGTTACCACTGCTGCCGCTCCAGCGCCGTGAATCCACACCGACACCAGCGGTAATGCTGGCGCGCATTTCGTCCATACGCGGACGCGCCATAGTTTTACCTGCAGCAAAACGGACAAACTGATCTTCCAGCACTTCCAAACTCAGGTTCACAGCTGGTAATACATCGGTATAAGAAGCACCGGTCTCCACCTGAACCAAAGTAGCCGGATTGTCCGGATCATAATCGCTGGCGAGGAAACCGCTGGATAGCTGATCGGTTTGCACCACCTGAGTACCAAAGTTACCTTTAAGAGCTAAACCAAAAACTTCAGTGTCCAGATTCATCCGTAGATAGCTGGTCAACACTTCTTCATCCACGCCCCAAGCTTTATTCCACCTGTTGGTATCCAAAATAGGAGAAATATCGTAGTACTGGCCGACTGTCGCTAAGATGTCGTACGAAATCACGCCAGGTATACCGGCGAAATCCAGCGAAGTTGGGCTTACCAGCAACGAAGGGTCTATAGAGACAGGCGCTCTGTCATTTTTCAAAAACAGGTCGTTATCGTCCACCACTTTATCTTTGGTGCGTTTAGTGAAGTTCACCCCAAAATCCACGGAGCTAAAATTAGTGCCCAGAGCTGTGTCTGTTAAATCATAACGGGCACTGGCTTCGGCTTCGCGGATTTGTTCTTTGACATGAGGGTAACGAATAGAGCCATCGTGGCCCCAACCGCCCCAGGGTGCAGGGTCACTTAACTGCACCTGATTTACATCTGTGTAATCTGTTGCGGGGGTGTAAGTGGGGAAGCCATGAGGCGTCAGGTCAAAACCAATGGAGTCAAAACCGCCATTGTTTAAACCGGCGTAAGTTTCCAGTACCTGCTCTTCACGCTCAGAGCCTGAATAAGATAAATCCAGCTCCAAAGTCCAACGGTCTACTATATAGCTGGTATTCCAACCTATGGCTTTGAGTTCATCTTCGCGAGTGTTGTTGTCGTTACGCAACACAGGACGCAGGTTGGTTGCAGTACCGCTCTGTACTACTTTAGTGCCACCAAACTCAGTAAAAGTCGGATTTTCAAACTGCATACCGTCGCCTGTCCACTGGTTAGTGAACCACATCACGCCACGCATAATTTCATCTTGTTCGAATTTGGAGTAGTAGGTATCAATAGTACTGTGCAGCTGATCGTTGGGCTTAAATTCAAATACAGCCATCACACCATCACGCACCTGACTACGAGCCACAGCTGTC
>JAHIWM010000250.1 GCA_018815765.1 Gammaproteobacteria bacterium
GGATTGTCAGCGATTGATGCAGCGCCGTCCGGATTTAGTGTTGGATGAACATTATTGGAATGGTGCTCATTATCTGGTGCGCTCACTGCATCACGCCAACGTAGATGTTGACCCTGAAGATGTATGTTTTGCTGAAAAAGCGCCAGGCGAAGAGCTGGCCGAGTATGCTGAAGCTTGTGGTCGTACTCTGGCTTTATCACACAGCAGAGGCGATAGACGTTCATTTCGCTTTGAACAAGCAGTAGTGAAGTACTTACCCAAAGCTACCGATGAACTGGTACAGGCTTGTATTGATTATGCAGAGCAGCAAAAAACAGACTGTGAGTTGCTGGCAGGACTATTAAGCAGCTAAATATGAAAATGGGGTCAGATCACATTGTTAACTGTTAACAATGTGATCTGACCCCATTTTTAGCTTAACCTTTGCGACAGCGAACCAGATACACCAAAGCAATCAGTACTAAAACCGACTGTAAAATCACACCCTGAGTATTAGGGTAGAAACCTAACCAGCTGATGGTCGGCAGATTCAGTTGACTGACCGATAAAGTACCAGCTTCCTGCAGTGCAGCTATGCCTTTGCCTGCCATGACGATGGCCAGAACCAGCATCAGCAAAGCAGTGCTGCCAAAGAAGGTTTTCAGTGGTAATTTCAGTGCAAACTTAAATACAGCCACACCTAAAATGGCCAGCAGTACCAGAGCTGCAGCTATACCAGCGATAAAGCTTTGCTGTGCCTGTTCGCCGCCCTGTAACCACAAAGCCTGATAAAACAGAATAGTTTCAAAGGCTTCACGGTATACCGCTAAAAACACCACCAGACCTAAACCAAAATATGCACCGCCTGATACTGCATTTTGCACTTTGCTCTGGATAAAGTTGCTCCACTCTTTGGCGCTGGTTTTGCTGTGCATCCAGAACCCCATATAGAATAAAATAGCGGCTGCTATTAAGGCCGTATAACCTTCAGTCAGCTCACGGGACGCACCTGAGATATCAATGACATAACTTGATACAAACCAGGTGACAACACCTAAGGCCAAAGCACCCACCCAGCCGATATGTACTGTGTGACGCAAAGCGGGTTTATCGGTTTTTACCGCCACACTATAAATAGCAGCCACCACCAGTAAAGCTTCTAAACCTTCACGCAATAAAATCAGCAATGCTGCCAAAAACACATTGATGCCACTCAATTGGGTTTCTGACAGTTCAGTCTGCGCTTGTTTTAACAGGCTTTGAATTTCAGCGATACGAGGTGCAACCGCATCTTTTTGCGTTGGGTCTTTCATTAACTGACGTAGGCCCATCATGCTGCGTTCAATTTGGTCGCGAAGCGGTGCGTTGACTGTGCCTAAGGGGTTTTCTACCAGTTCAAAACCATCCAGATAAGCAGACACAGCCTGATCGTAAGCTGCTTGTGGGTTTTGGCTGTACAAATCAGCAGAAAGTTGTAATTTTTGCTGAGCTATCACCAGCGGATCTTTACTCTGTGCCTGGAAAAAACGCTCCGGGTTGCTTCTAAACAGGCTCGTCAGCTCTGCGCCAAAGTCAGGGTAAAGCTTGATCAAATCTTTTGGTGTGGCAGTTAATAAGTCTTTTACCGCGCCGCTTTCGATCATCGCGTCCGGCACCTTGCTGGTCTCCAAACCTTTACCTGCAATATGACCGACATAAAACGCCAGATCCCAGCGGCTTTGTTCGTCCAAGTGGGCAAAAGACGCCATGCCAGTGTCGGCCACACCTAAGGTTATCGTATTAAATAAACCATAAGCGCTGCGGGCCTGATAACGTTCTACTTCATGGAAGTTCGTAGGGCCTGGGTCCATCTGAGCACCAGCTGGGCCATCACCCATAGCTGTTGCGCCATGACAAGCGGCACAGTGGGTGGCAAATAATGCTTCACCACGTTTTAAATCCGGGCTTTGTTTCGGCACTGGAATAGAAGGCATGGCTGCAATGACGCTTTGACGCATCAGTGCTGTAAAGGCCTGAATGTCTTTTTCTGCCGCTTTATCAGCGATCAACTGCTTTAACTGAGCAGATTGTTGCTGTAACTCTTGTGGTGCAGTGGTTACTTCCTCTGCTATTAACGAAGAAAACTCCTGCATTTCGCCATATTCTGCTTCGCTGACAATTTTGCCATTGACCACTGCAGCACTGTAGTCAGCGCCTATATATTCAATATACTGGATGAGTTTGTCCGAAGCTAAAGCCGGAAAAGCCAGTAGCGCCGCAAGCGCCAGAACCATACGAAATGCCATAATTTACCTGATGTCATAAACTTGCTAACAAGAATAATTCTCATTATACGGAAGCTGCTGGCTGATACCTAGTGCTGTTTCATTATTTAATTTTAATAGGCTAAATCGCTGTTTTTGTGCAAATAAAACAGGGCAGGGCTTTATCGCCTCTGGTTCATTTCGGCTGTTGCAATCCGTCATCCATCCGCTATGGCGTTGTAAAGCATAAAGACTTAAGTCACAATGCGAATACTTTGTATTGTTATCCGTTGGGAGCTACGTATGATGACTTTATGGGATGCCTCTGGCGGCCAGACTGTGATGGTCACAGGTATAGATGCAGGCGTGGATCTGTCCGTCAGCGGCAGATTACGTGAGATGGGGCTGGATGATGGCCACCATGTTTTTTGCTTAAGACGCGGCCCTTTTGAAGGCACATTGGTGGTTGCAATTGCTGATTGTGTGTATTCACTGGAGCAAAAAATCGCTAAAAAAATTCAGGTCAAACTGCTGTAATCGCTGCTGTTTAATCAATCATGCTTCGTCGGTTTTGCCGTTCGTGAGCCCAGTTCATTCACAGGTTTTGTTATGAAACGTATTATTTTGGTTGGAAAGCCGAATTCCGGTAAAAGTTTGCTGTTTAATCAATTGACTGGCTTACGCCAAAAAGTAGCTAATTTTCCGGGTGTTACCGTAGAGCTTAAATCAGGCAAGTTTGAGCAATACCAATTGGTTGATTTTCCGGGCGCGTACTCCATGAGTTCCCTGACTCGTGATGAAGAAATTGCGGTAGAAAAAATTAATCAGGCACTGCTGGACGAAGATACTGCGCTGATCATCTGTAATCTGGACGCAACCCGGCTGCAAAGTAGCCTAATGTTTGGCATGCAGATGCAGGCTATGGCGCATCGGTATGGCAAACCTATGGTGTTTGCGCTGAATATGATTGATGAAATGACGCGTTTTGGCCACCAGATTGATATGGATGAATTGAGCCGGGATCTGGGCGCGCCGGTTTTTGCTATCTCAGCCAAGACGTTACAAGGTATTGCTGAATTTAAAACTGGCGTATTAGCACTGGCAGAACAGGCCTCTATTGCAGTAAACGCAGCGGAGACAGCAGCTCTGCCGCCACTTGATTATAGCGAGCAGGTGAAACAAAGCCGTTTGCTTGCGGCTAAATACGGTATGCAGTCTACAGTGGTATTGAAAAACCAAAATACAATCGACTCCTTCTTATTAAGTAACATAAGTGGTGGTATCGCATTTTTGTTAGTGATGTTTTTGTTATTCCAAAGCATTTTTACTTTCGCCACACCGCTGATGGATGGGGTAGAAAATCTGATTGGCCTGACCGCTACTTTTGTCACCGATTTAACCGGACCAGGTATGCTGGCGGATTTTCTGAATGATGCAATCTTTGGTGGTCTGGGTTCATTTCTGGTGTTTGTGCCACAAATTATGGTGCTGACCCTGATTATTGGCATGCTCGAAGACAGCGGTTATTTGGCTCGTGCTGCGCTGATTTGTCACAGACCATTAAGTTATTTCGGTTTGTCTGGCCGCAGTTTTATTCCTTATTTATCTGCCCATGCCTGCGCTATTCCAGCCATTATGGCCGCTCGTACTATTGAATCACCACGTAAGCGTCTGATCACTATGCTGACTATTCCGCTGATGTCTTGTTCTGCACGTTTGCCGGTTTATGCTTTGCTGGTGGCTGTATTGATCCCCGACACTACTTACTTCGGTGGGCTGATCAATCTGCAGGGAACTGCTTTTTTTGGCTTGTATTTCTTTGGTATTTTAACCGCATTAATGGTGAGTCTGGTGTTGTCTGGTTCGAAACTTAATGATGATACCAAGTCGGATATGCCCTTTATTCTTGAACTGCCAACCTATCGTTTGCCACACTGGAAACCGCTGATCCATAGAGTCATGAGCAGTGCTAAACAGTTTGTTTATCGTGCAGGCCCTATTATTTTTATGGTGTCACTGGGGATTTGGGTGTTGGGTTATTTCCCAACAGGTTCTGGTGGTTTACAGAACTCTTATCTGGGCATCATTGGTCATTGGATTGAACCACTCTTTACGCCACTTGGACTGGATTGGCGTTACGGTGTGGCTATTCTGATGTCTTTCCTGGCGCGAGAAGTCTTTGTTGGGGCGCTTGGCACATTGTTTGGGATAGATGGTGCTGATGAAAATATTGCTGGTTTAGCTGCCAATATTCAGGCCGATGGTCTGACTTTTGGTGCTGGTATGGGCATTCTGCTGTTTTACGTGGTAGCGCTGCAATGTGTAGCAACAGTGGCGACACTCAAAGCGGAAACAGGCAGTACTAAATTGATCACTGCTTTGGTGATCGGCTACGGGGTATTGGCCTATATACTCGCTGCCTTGTGTGCTCAGCTTTTATGACCTGACATCTGACATGAAGAGACGACATCAGCTTGTGTTGGCTGATGTCGTTTTTGCCAATACATCAGTTGCTATCAATTGCTGTAGTACCCTGCCAGGCACAAAGCGGCGATGTCTTTATATAGCCGCAATCCCCCTCCCAAAATAATCCCGCATAACCCGAAGTTCTGTTTCGGGCTAATTCTGCTGTAATGATGCGAGCTACTTTTTACTCTTGTTCAGTCTGATGCTTTTGCCCGACTCAAGGGAAACTTTGTAGTTGTTATGGAGGTGGCATGTAGATTTTTTGTGTTTTTTGCCGCTCATCTGACCAGATAGGGCTTTTTCTGCATTCCTCGCTTGACAGTGTTTTTTTTCAAACGTACATTTCAAACAAGTGTTTTAATTTAGTCAGGGCTATGGTTAATAAAACGACAACTCAGGATAAAATTCTGGATGCAGCCGAGCAGCTTTTTGCTTCTACCGGTTTTGCTGATACCTCATTACGGCAAATAACCAGCATGGCGCAAGTTAATCTGGCTGCGGTGAACTACCATTTTGGTTCTAAAAAAGAGCTGATCCAGTCGGTACTGCAGCGTTACTTGTCGGTGCTGATGCCACGTTTGGATCAGGAATTCAGTCAGCTATTGGCCAGCCAGAAACAAAATGACTTAACGGCAGTACTGTCTGTGTTTATCAAACCTTTGCTGGAACTGAATAAAGTGCAGCATCACGGCACCCGAATGTTTTTGCAGTTACTGGGCCGCGGTTATACCGATGTGCAGGGGCATTTACGTTGGTTTTTTAACCATCATTATGGCCGCACTCTCGATAAGTTTGTCTTGCTGGTGCAGCAGGCTTGCCCTGATTTACCAGCCAGTGAAATCTTCTGGCGCCTGCATTTTTCGCTAGGCACTGTGGTCTTTACCATGGCCTCGAATCAGGCGTTACAGGAAATTGCGGCAGCAGATTTTAACGAAAATGTAGAAATAGAAGGCGTGATCCACAGGCTTATTCCTTATTTAGCCGCTGGAATAGCGTCACCTTTAACTTTAGCAAGTCAAACTCACTAATCTCTCAAGGACCTTATTATGTCAATTCTGATCCTGCTGTTGGTTGTGTTGATTGTTGTGCTCGGTGTAGCAGACATTCGACGTAACCTGATCACCAAACCTGTGTTTGGCATCTTTAAGAAAATTTTACCGCCGCTGTCGGATACAGAACGTGAAGCTATGGAAGCTGGGGATGTGTGGTGGGATGGTGACTTGTTTCAGGGCAAACCAGATTGGAAAAAGCTGCATGCTATTCCAAAAGCTGAATTGTCTGCCGAAGAACAGGCCTTTATGGACAATGAAGTAGACACCCTGCTGAAGATGCTGGATGACTACAAAATTGTGCAGGAACAGCGTGATTTACCACCTGAAGTCTGGCAATACATCAAGGACAACGGCTTTTTTGCGATGATTATTCCAAAAAGCTACGGTGGCCGTGAATTCTCTGCCATTGCCAACTCGACTATTGTATCGCGCATTGCCACCCGCAGCTTAACTGCTGCTGTGACTGTAATGGTGCCTAACTCTTTAGGCCCTGGCGAGCTTCTGATGCACTACGGTACACAGGAACAAAAAGACCGCTGGTTACCAGGCTTAGCCGCTGGTAAAGAAGTGCCTTGTTTTGCTTTAACAGGCCCGGAAGCGGGTTCTGATGCCGGTGGTATTCCTGATACGGGCGTGATTTGTAAAGGCCAGTTTGAAGGTCAGGAAGTATTAGGTATTCGCCTGAACTGGGACAAACGTTATATCACGCTGGCCCCAGTCGCTACTGTATTAGGTCTGGCCTTTAAGTTGTATGACCCGGAAAACTTGTTAGGTGAAAAAACTGAGCTGGGTATCACCTGTGCCTTGATCCCAACCAGTCATGAAGGTGTTGAGATTGGCGATCGTCATTTCCCAATGAATATGGCCTTTATGAACGGTACCACCTACGGTAAAGATGTATTTATTCCTATTGACTGGATTATCGGTGGTCCTGACTACGCAGGTCGTGGCTGGCGTATGCTGGTGGAGTGTTTATCAGCAGGCCGTGGTATTTCTCTGCCTGCTCTGGCAACAGCCACAGGCCATTTAGCCACTCGGATGACAGGCGCTTATTCTTATGTGCGTCAGCAGTTTGGTATGGCTATTGGTAAGTTTGAAGGTGTGCAGGAAAGTTTAGGTCGCATTGGTGCTTATACCTATAGCTTAGAAGCTATGCGTGTCATGACAGCCGGTGCTATCGATTTAAACCTGAGCCCTTCAGTCGTGACCGCTATTGCCAAGTATCATATGACAGAAATGTCCCGCACTTTGTTAAACGATGCCTTTGATATTCACTCAGGTCGCGCTATTCAGGTCGGTCCTAAAAACTATCTGGCGCACGGTTATATGGGTATTCCTATTTCTATCACGGTAGAAGGTGCGAATATTTTAACCCGTAACCTGATGATTTTTGGACAAGGCGCAACCCGTTGTCACCCATACGTATTGCAGGAATTAGAAGCTGCGGCTAATCCAAATGCTGAAGAAGGTTTACAGCAATTCGACAGCCTGCTGATGAAGCACATAGGTTTTGCGTTGGGCAATACTTTTGGCGCTTTGTGGCAGGGTTTAACTTTAGGTCGTTTTAACTCAAGCCCTGTCTCTGGTGAGACTACAAAATACTACAAGCAGTTAAGCCGTATGAGCCGTGCTTTGGCCTTAAGCGCTGACTTTTCCATGCTGATGTTAGGTGGTGATTTAAAGCGTAAAGAAATGCTGTCTGCCCGTTTAGGCGACGTATTAAGCCACTTGTATATCGCTTCTGCCGTGCTGAAGTTTTATGAAGACAACGGCCGTCAGGTGGCTGATTTACCTTTCGTGCGTTACTCCATCGAACGTAACTTGTTTGAAATTGGGAAAGCTTTTTCTGGTTTCTTCCAGAACTTCCCAAGTGCAGTGGTCGCGCGCTTATTAAAAACTCTGGTATTCCCATTTGGTATTGGCTACAAAATGCCAGCCGATGCAGTGACTCAGGACATTTCTGATGCGCTGTTAAAACCGGGTGTTATTCGTGACCGCTTAACTCACTTGTGTTTTATTGGTGAAGGCGATGAAGATCCAACAGGTTTAATGGAGTCGGCTTTTATTGCAGTGCATGAAGCTCAGCCTGTCATGAAGAAGATTTACGCCGCGCAAAAACAAGCCACTCTGCCACGTAAAATTCCTATGGAGCAGTTGATTGCCAAAGCACTGGAACTGAATGTGATTAACGCAGATGAAGCTAAGCAATTGGTTCGTATGAACGAATTACGTTTTGCTTCTATCAGTGTCGATAGTTTTAAACCTGGTGTGTTGTCAGATAACGCCATCTGATACCGGCCTTAAAAATAAAGGGGGTCAGATCCACATTTGCGCAGCAAATTGGCTCTGACCCCATAATTCTTTACTCTCTTTTAAAAAAACGTATCTACCTCTTCCAGCAAGTTATAGTGCTCGTCTACCACCCACAAAGTGCGCCATTTATCAAAAGTTAAGCAGGGGTGTGAAGTGCTCAGAAGCAGCATGTCACCAATCTGTGGCTGCACAGCGCCGTCATAGCGCCAGAACGCATGCTGATCCATCACTTTGATGGTTTCGCAGCCTTGCAGTTGATCTGTCAGTAACACACCATGCCGGTATAAGGCTGTGGCTTGAGGTAAACCTGCGTCAAAAGCGGCGTCTCTTTTACCAAAACCCAACACCGCAAGGCCTGCTTCGGGCAAAGACTGCACATAAACGGCAAGCTCCAGTGCATTTTGTAAATCGTCCCCAAGCGAGCAGGCTAAGCTGCTGCGGGCCAGCACTTGTAGTTGTGCCTGCTGATAAATACCTTGATCATGACTGATATAACAACCTGGCCTTAACACCAGTTTGACCTGCTCTGGCAAGTGCGCTGCGGTTAACTCTTCTGCCACCACGTCATACCAGACCGAGCCAGCACCGCTGACCAAGGCCGTTGGATACTGCAATAGTTGCTGCTTAAGCAGACTTTGCATCAGGCTTGTAGCTTGCCTTACCAGCTGCCGGACTCCTTGTTCTGGTTCTGCACCTTTGACCACACCTTCATAAAACTCAATACCAGCCAACTGCACTGCGGGTAAAGTATTGAGCTGATAAGCTAACGCCATCAGATCGTCATCGGTGCGACAACCACAACGACCCCCTGTAACCCCAAGCTCTATCAGCACTGCGATATTTTGTTGCAACGGCTGGAAAAAGTCCGACAAAGCTTGTACCTGCGCCGGGTGATCAACACAAACAAAAACCTCTATACCGTCTTCAAGCAGCTTTGCTATCAGCGCCATATTGGCCTTACCGATCAATTGATTCGCCAGAATAATACGACGGGCACCGGCATTGGCTGCAATTTGCGCCTGATAAGCTGTTGCTACAGTGAGTCCCCATGCACCAGCGGCCAGTTGCTGCTGAAACAACCATGGCGTCATGCTGGTTTTGCCATGAGGAGCCAACAGCACTTTGCTGTGGTTCGCAAAACTTTGCATCCAGTTCAGGTTGTGTTTGATGGCTTGCTGTTTCAGCACTGCAGCGGGCAGACAAATATCCTGCGACAGCAAATTGAATCCGCTCGACTGTAGCAGCGGGGAGGCCGATTTGTGCTTGGTACTTTGGTACTTCATAACATTTACCTGTGAGTTATGTAATATTTTAACTATATCATTAGGTGTAAATTACTGTAATAGCGCCACATTGATATTTACTTTCGATTTTATTTGGTACAAAGTAACTTCTATTAGTTGCTTGGTGTTACTTTCTTGTTTGTTACATAGTAACCCGATGTTTAAGAATAGTCAGGATAAAACCATGAGTTACGAAATAGATGTGTTGTCGCGGATTTCCGAACGTTTTATCGAGATGAGTGAGTCGGAGCAGCGGGTGGCTCAGCTGATCCTCGACAATGTAAAAGCTGCAACAGAAATGAGTATTGCAAAGTTATCAGAACAGGCTGGAGTCAGTCAGGCCACTGTGACCCGTTTTGCCCGTACTGTGGATTGCAAAGATGTACGTCAGCTGAAAGTGAAGCTGGCTCAATCTTTGGCGGTTGGGCAACGTTTTGTCGAAGAAACTCCCGATCTGGATGGTATTCAGGGCGTATACGAAGCCATTAAAAACACGCTGGATTTAAGCCGTAAATTGCTGGTGGAAGCTGACATTAAACTGGCGGTGAGTTATTTACAAAACGCCCGGATGATTTTTTGTATTGGTATGGGCGGCGGTTCCTCTATTGGCTCACAAGAGCTGCAATACCGTTTATTCCGCTTTGGTATGCCAGTCTGCAGTTATCAGGATGGCTTATTGACCCGGATGGTAGCAGCTGCTGTGGAGCCTAGCGACGTGATGGTGGCCATTTCGCTGACAGGCAACACTGGCGAAATTATTGATTCAGCAGCTATTGCCCGTCAGTACGGCGCCAAAGTGATAGCCATTACCAAACCAGGCTCTGCCTTAGCCAAAAACGCCGACATCGTGCTTGGATTGCAGGCACCTGAAACAGATTTTATCTACAAACCATCAGCGTCACGTTACGCCATGCTGGCCATCATTGATGTGTTGGCAACTGAAGTAGCCAAGCTGAATAAACGTAAGTCACGGGACAAATTACGCCGGGTGAAATTGTCACTCGACAGCAGCCGAGGTGGGGATGAGCGTCAGCCTCTGGGTGATTAACAGTGTGATGAATAGCAGGACAAAAGATGAGTATTAAGCGATACGGTATAGACGAAAGCACAGGCACTGGAGGGCAGCGTTTGCCTTTTGCCAAAGCGGTAGAAGCAGGTGGTTGGCTTTATGTTTCAGGCCAGACTCCGATGCGTGATGGCGAAGTGGTGGAAGGCGGCATAGTCGAGCAATCGAAGCTTGCCATCCAAAACTGTATCGACATTATGCACAGTGCTGGCTATGAGTTGGCTGACGTAGTGCATGTAAAGGTGTATCTGACTGACGCACGTTATTTCAGCAGTTTTAATAAGGTGTTCCGTGAGGTATTTGCTGATGCACCCCCAGCCCGGGTTTGTGCTGTGACTGATCTGGTGGTCGATTGCAAAGTGGAAGTGGACTTAACCTGTTATCGCAAAGACAGGAGCTAAGATGGACAGCAGATATTTTTTAGCGGGATTTGCTTTATATCTGCTGATCATGATTGGTATCAGTTATTTGGTATCACGTCGTCAGAGTAGCAGCGAAGATTTTTTACTGGCTGGGCGTAAAGTGTCTGGAGGGCTGACCTTTGGAACCACGGTTGCCACTATGATCGGTACGGGCACCAGTATGGGCGCTGTGGGTTTTGCTTACACCCATGGCTGGAGCGGAATGTTGTACGGCATAGGTGGTGCTATTGGTATTTTATTAGCCGCCTGGTGGTTTGCGCCGCTGCGGCAGATGCGCTTTATGACCATGAGTGAAGAGCTGAGTTATTACGTAGGCGCCAATATTTGGGTGAAAAATGGCAGCGCAATATTGATTTTCCTGGCGTCTTTAGGTTGGTTAGGTGCTCATATTATTGGTGGTGCTTTGTATTTGTCCTGGGCCACTGGTCTTGAAATGTTATACGCTAAGTTGCTGATAGCATTGGCCTTTACTTTCTATGTGATGATTGGTGGCTACAAGGCTGTGATCTGGACTGACAGCCTGATGGCGATAGTGCTGTTTAGTGGCTTTTTGCTGATGAGCTACTCTGCGGTTGAAGCTGTAGGTGGTTTAGATCTGGTGTGGCAAAGTGTGGCTGATGCGCAAAATACTGGCCAGATGAAGCAAATGGAACTATTACCTGCTATTTCCTTGTCTGCTGTGGTGGCCGTTGGTGTGTTGGCAACCCCTTCGTTTCGCCAGCGTATTTATTCAGGGCGCAGTGTGCGAAGTGTGCGGCGCTCTTTTGTCTTTGCAGGGCTTTTATACCTGCTTTTTGCTGCTTTGCCTGCTTTGATTGGCATTTCAGCACGGCTGCTTGCTCCGGATTTAACTAATCACCAGTTTGCCTTTACCACAGTAGCCGTCATGACATTGCCAGTTGTCTTTGCCATGTTGGTGTTGTTGGCTGGCTTATCTGCCACTTTATCTTCTGCCTCCTCGGATTCTATTGCCGCTGTATCTGTGTTGATCCGCGATTTATATCAAAGTGTGACGGGCAGCATGCCTGAAGCGAAGTCAGCTATTTTTTACTCCCGAATTGCAGTGATGCTGGTGTCGGTATTGGCGTTATTGCTGGCGTTGATGTCAAACGATTTGATCCGTTATATCACGGGCATGATTGCCACTTTAATGTCTGGAATGTTTGTGATTGCGCTATTAGGACGTTTCTGGCCGCGGCTGACCTGGCAGGGGGCTTTAGCGGCATTGATGGGGGCTTTGCTGACCTCGGCCGTCATTCTAAATCACCCTTCCTGGCTGACGTTTTGGGGCAATCCTTGTTTACCAGCTTTGGCTGTTTCTTTGAGTCTGGCATCTATCGTCAGCTTATTGAGCAAACCTTCTGACATCAGCAGGGAGCAAGCCTTGCAGATCATCACCATGCAGCGGGAAGGAACTCCTGATGCCGTTCAGGCCAACGTTTCCGAAACAATCAACCAGCCACAACTTTCCCGGCCCTATTTAAGCAATCTATTTAAGCAATAAAGAGGCAACAGAGGCATTATGCGTATTTTTACCGCGTCGCTGGCGACAGAAACAAATACCTTCTCTCCTATGTACACTGATTTAGTAAGTTTCTATCAAAGTTTTTACGCACCACCCGGCCAGCATCCTGCCACACCTACCTTATGCAGTGCGCCTTTGGTTGCCTGTCGCGAATATGCAGAATTAAATGCAGGTGTCGAAGTAATAGAAGGCAGTTGCGCCTGGGCAGAACCAGGTGGTTTGTTAAATCGTTTGTCCTATGAGCATTTACGGGATGAAATTTTGCAGCAACTTTGTGCCGCTATGCCGGTGCAGGTGGTGTTGTTAGGTTTGCACGGGGCTATGGTAGCGCAGGGTTATGATGACTGTGAAGGTGATTTCTTAAGTAGAATAAGAGCTATAGTAGGACCAACGGCCATTATTGGTGCGACCCTGGATCCGCATAGCCATTTAACTGAATTACGCTTAGCTTCGGCCGACTTGCTGATCGCCTTCAAAGAGTTTCCGCATCTGGATTTTATGGCCAGAGCCCGGGAACTGGTACAGTTGGCTGTTGCTGCTGCACGGGGTGAAATCCGGCCTGTGATGAGTTGTTTTGACTGCCGGATGATTGATGTTTTACCTACCAGTCATGAACCGATGAAATCCTTTATCGAAAAAATTTGTCTGCTGGAGCAACAGCAACAGGCTTTATCTATTTCGGTGATCCATGGGTTTATGGCAGGTGATGTGCCGGATATGGGTTCTAAGTTACTGGTGATCACCAATAATGATGTTGAAAAAGGAACCGTTTTGGCGCAGCAGTTAGGGTTGGAGCTATTTTCTTACCGTGGCCAGACCTTACCGCAGTTTTATGATGTCAGCACAGCTTTAGATCAGGCACAGCAGTTATCGGGCACTGTGGTGCTGGCTGATGTCTGGGATAATCCAGGTGGTGGTGTGGCTGGGGATGGCACCTTAATTTTGCATCAGGTGATCAAACGTCAGTTACAGCAGGTGGCTGTAGGAACAATCTGGGATCCTATGGCGGTGAAACTCTGTTTTGCTGCCGGCGAGGGGGCTGAAATCGAGCTGAGGTTTGGTGGTAAAAGCTGTGCTACTGCTGGCGAGCCGATAGATAAATTAGTGACAGTAGTGCGCCTGCAGGCAGACGCACAGCAGCAGTTTGCCGACAGTCTGGTGCCTATGGGCGATTGTGCTCTGATCCGTTTTGATGGTATTGAAGTGATCCTGAACAGCAACAGATGCCAGTCTTTTGACCCTAGTTTATTCAGAGCTCTAGGCCTTGAACCAAGCCAGTACAAACTGTTGCTGATCAAATCCACCAATCATTTTTATCAGGGCTTTGCGCCTTTAGCTTCGCATATTATTTATGTTGATGCTGGTGCACCTTACCCAAGCGACCCTAAACGTAACGGCTACAAAAAATTAAGCCGTCCTATCTGGCCTATTGTGGCTGCGCCTTTTGGCTAACACAGCCTGTTAGTGGGATGCCTGAAGCAGAGCCGCAATGGCTCTGTGCAAAGCGATAATCAGTTCCTGCTGAATAGCCTCTGCCTTATCAAGTTGCCGCTCTATCTTTTGACGTTCTGCTAACAAAAGCTTGTGCTGAGTGGCAATGCTGGCCGATAGATCCAAGCCTGCCTGACATAGCTGTGCGGTTTGCATAAAAAGTGGGGTGGCTGCTATGTCAGGTGCAGTAGATAAAGCCTTCGCGGCTTTTTGCCAACGTTGTAATTGCTGCTGTAAGCGCTTTAATTGTTCTGGCTTTTTTTGCTCCAGCCACAAAGTCACATCCTGTTCAAAGCGTCGCATCGCTTGATGCTCTGCTGGCAAAAAGTCGACCAGATGGTTTAACGGTGCCTGTTGATGATAAAGACCAGCCACTGATTTTTCATGCAATCGATGATAATAATGTGCAGGCTCCAGTGTTTCGGTCAGGGTTAAAAAATCATCCAGATAAGCTGCAGGCAATAGCTGCTTCAAGCCCTGAATTTGTTGTTGCTGGCTTTTTAAGCCGATAAAGTTCTGTGCCCACAGCTGCAGGTGTTCCAGTCGTTGATAGAGGTCCTGCTCGTCCATTTTACTTTGTGCGGACCAGAGTCGTTCCGCCACTGTAAAACCATTCGGCCATAAACGAATATCGATAATATCCGGCGTAATAAGCTCACCCCATAAGGCGATTTCGCCGCCTAAAACCTGCTGCTTTGCTTTGTTACTCAGGTTTTTTGCAAACTGAATGGGTAAGGCTGTCTGTGATGCGAAAGCCTGACCTATGATCTGATAAGGAGCATTCCCTACCACGAATTCGCCCTGAACAGCTTCTGAAAGCTGTAATCTGGCTAATACGGGCCCCATCCAGCTATCAAACTGAAAATGAATATGCTTGCCTTGCTGGTGCAGGGTTGTGGCTTCAATCAGCACTTTTCCGGGGAATTGGATAAAACCACGAACTGCGCCTGATTTTAACTGCACCAGATACAGAGTGCCTGTAACAGCAGCACCTCTTTTACGCTCGAATTGAAAACTCCAGCCAGACCAGCTTTTAATCTCTTTCGTTTGCGGCGCTATAACAGCGTCAGGTAAAGGGTCATTGCGATAATGGTAAGCTGCAGTTTGAGGCTGATCCAGATAAAAGCCAGTGGACAAAATAGCGGGGTGGCCCGCTTCTGCGGCCTGAAATAAAGATTCAGTGCCACGCCAGGATTGCACCACCACTGAGTTTGGTAGCTGATCATCCAGTACTTCATCCCAGCCGATCATGGTTTTACCCAAAGGTTTCAGAAGTTGCTCCACACGGCGATTAAAATAAGCCTGCAAAGCTCCTGCATCCGGTAACTGCTGCTGTCGCATAAAAGCCTGTACAGCCGGATTTTCAAGCCAGCGGTCGGGGAGTACCTCATCGCCACCAATATGCAAATAAGGATCAGGAAATACCTGGGCTACCTCAGCAAGTAATTGTTGTAAAAAGGAATACACCTGCTCGTTGGATGGATCTAACACCGCAGCATGTACACCCCAATGAATTTCTGCGGTAGTGGGTGCTGGTGCTGTCATCAACTGTGGATAAGCCAGACCTAAAGCCGTAGTATGGCCAGGCAAATCAATTTCCGGTACCACACGAATGCCACGCTCTTTGGCATACAACACCAGTTCCCGTAATTCATCCTGGGTGTAATAACCGTCTTTGCCGCCTGTTTGATGCAGCTTAGGGAAAATTTTCGACTCAAAACGCCAACCCTGATCATCGGTTAAATGCAGATGCAGCACATTAAGTTTGACTGCAGCCATCAGATCCAACTGGCGTTTGATATCAGCTAAAGGTAAAAAACGCCTTGCCGGGTCGAGTAATAATCCCCGCCAGCTAAAACGCGGCTGATCTTCAATACTCAGGTTGGGTATAACAGTCTGTACTGACTGGCGCTGAATAAGTTGTTGCAGAGTTTGCAGGCCGCGTAATACTCCAGTGGCATGGTTGGCGCTCAGCTGAATTTGGTTGCTGTTGACTTCAAGTTTGTATGCTTCCTCTTGTTGCGCTGTTGTTGTGTCCGCTGCATTGAGCTGTATAACCAGATGCGCCCTGTTACTTGCTTCGAAGTTTAACGCTGTATTGATAGTGCTCTGCTGAATAAATCGCTCAACCTGGATGTTTAGTTCTGGATGTCCGGCAGGGAGTTGCACTTTGAACTGCCTATCAAAGACAAAATTACCCTGTCTGAGTTCCAGCTGTGTTGGATAAGGCACTATAGGAAGTGACTGCGCCCAGGCTGAGCTTAGCAACAGGCTCTGCAGCAAAAGCGACAGGATCAGGCAATACAAACTACGCATAAATGAAGGCATTTTATTTGTTACTTGGTAACATATTAATAATGAATAAATAGATGGTTGTCTAGAGTTTGAGGTTGTATGAAGTTGTTTTTTCGCTAAATAGTGGTTTATATTTTATATGTTGCGGTACAAAGTAACATTTTTATTGGTTTTTTAGGCTAAATTCAGCTGACAGGAAAGGAGTTATACCTTTTTACTCTTTGTTGAGGGCGCAATGGTCAGTTCAACTGATACTTAGCGGCTTTGCTGAAAAAGATCCGCTAAAGTACAAGATGCGCCTCTGGTTTTTAACTGTGCCAGTAATAACTGAGCGCAGGCAAAAGCATCAGATAATGCATGATGTTCTGTTACTTCTGGCAATTGATAACGGGCCAGACAAGCGGGCAAACTCAATGAGTTTTGCGCAACAGGGCCACCTTTGAGCTGCATTTTGTATAACTCTAGTTTTAAGGTGTCGACGGCTTTAAAGGCAGGAGCGCGACCAAAACAGTTTTGGCAGCTTTGCTTTAAAAAATTAAGCTCTAATGCGCTGTGGTGCGACACCAGCACAGAGCTCTTTAGCTCGTTAAGCAGCAGGCTTAATAAATCCTCCAGCTCCATGCCTTGTTGCACTTGGTTATTATGCAGGCCGTGGATCACTGCGCTTTGGCCCACGGAAGCCGGGCTTTTTACCAGTTGGTATTGCGCTGAGTTTAAATAAATTTTGCTATCGGAAATTTTTACCCAACCAGCGCTGACAATATGATGTTTTTTTGCATCCAGCCCTGTGGTTTCAAAATCCAGTACTAAATACTTGGCTTTACTGGCCAGACTTTGTTTATCCAGCTGATGGTCATTTTCGTAGTCCAGTACCCATTGATGCACTGCCACTGGTTTTTTCAGCCAGTTCCACATTTAAAGTTCCCGGCAAAAACGTTGTCTGAGAATTTGTTGTTCGTCGCTAATCACAGCAAAAGCGTCTTTTAACTGATGACGTTGCAACAAACTCAGTTGGGTTGGGTCCAGTAAATTGGATAAATGCCGGCCACGTTTCATATCCTGTGCCTGCAATTGCCAGCGTAAGTTTGCTAATACATCAAAAGCACCCTGTAAGTTTTGTCGCTGGCGTTGAGTCAGCACGGTTTGTTGATGCAATATTGTCAGGCGATCTCTGGTATTGACCGAATGGATACCGGCAGATAAGGCGTAGACCCGGACTAAATCGGTAATAAGGCTAATACCACGTTTTTTTAAATCCAGCCCTTTACGTTGACGGCCATCCTGCTCCAGTAAAAAGTGTTTAAAAAAACCAAGTGGAGGTTGCCGCTCTGTGGCATTTTTAGCCAGATGATATAAAAATAGTTCGTTATTTTTACAGCGCGCCAGCACGTCCTCTTGCAGCACGTTAAATAAACCTTTGCTGCCATGAACAAGACGCATATCAAAAAAGATACTGCTGTTTAGCAGCGCTTGTGGATCCGGCGTATTGAGCCACTTGGCAAAACGGCCTGACCAGCCTTTCAGGCTTAACCGCAGTTCAGGGTTAGACGCCATGATATGGCCGTCACAGAGTGCCTGGCCGGAAGAGGCTAAACCATTACAGACAATATCTGAAAGCGCAGAAAAGTAATCGGCGACAGCTCCAACAGGCTCTTTTTCCAGCAACAGGGCATTGTCCTGATCGGCACTGGGTAACATATCGCGTCTGGCTTGAGAGCCAAACACTAACCAGCTGTAGACGCAGGGGGCAGGGCCCAATTGTTGCTCTGCTATTTGCAACCAGCTTTGGGCTAAGGCATCCATAATACTTGTGAGTACGCTGCTGACTTCATAAGAAGGAATGTGCTGCTCAGCCAGTTGTATCGCCAGTTGTTGTACTTGTGAAGTAATGGCATTTAAGCCTTCGGCTTTATGCTGGCGATGAATGTGACTGATCAGAAATACCGGGTGTTCCTGCTGGCTACGGATTAAATCTGTCGTGGTTAATACACCTACGGCTTTGCCTTGGTCCTCCACAGGTAAATGATGGATATTGTGTTGACTCATCTGCTGAATGGCTTCAAACGCAAAGCGATCTATTTCGATACTCTGCGGTGTTTTAGTCATCACTTGCGAGACACTAGTGGAGGCGGACAAGTTTTTTGCCAGAACCCGGCTGCGTAAATCGCGGTCGGTCAGAATACCTACCAGTTTGTCGTCTTGTTCTATCAGCACGCATGAAACCCGCTGTTCTGTCATCAGCATAGCGGCTTGCTGCACAGTGTTTGAGCAATCAATAGATACTTTACGTCTGGTGACTAAGTCAGCCACTTTTAAGGTGGAGGTGCTTTGCTGTTGGCTGCTTTGATACAAATGAAGGCGGCGGCTAAATAAGCGCTGGAAAAATAAATCAAAGTTTTTGTACTGATGACGTAATTTGTCGAAACTCTGTTGCGGTAAAAAATACACCAGCCCATCTTCTTCACAGCGGATAGTGTCAGGGTCGGCGAGATCGGTCAGCAGTAACTGATAGCCATAAAAATCACCGCTTTGTAAATGAGTAATGCGTTGCTGTTCGGTGTGTAGTGCAAATAAACCGGAACGTATCAATAGAAGTTGTGGTTCGGGTTGTAGTTCTTCAGTTGCCGCCAGATAGAGCACCGTTAAATCCCGGCTCAGCGTTTCAAGCACGTGAGGCGCTAGGTCGTCAAAAGGGGGCGTCTGCTGTAAAAAAGAAACAACTTCCTGAACCTGCATACAACCTTCCTGCTTTGTCAAAAAACAAGGCGTGTTACCACGCCTTGTCAGGTCTGTTTTTTCTACGCTAACTTAGTGAGACTGAGCTTCGCCTGCACCTTTTGGAAAGCGGATTTGTTCAACAATATCCTGCACATCCTGCGGCACTTCTTTGGTGAACTTGCTAACGGTGTAAGCCACTACAAAGTTCACAGCCATACCCACGGTACCTATACCCTCAGGAGAGATACCAAACAGCCAGTTTTCAGGTTTGTTTTCAGCAAATGGGGTGATAAAAATACCCTTGAAGTACAGGATATAACCCACAGTGAAAATGATACCCGCCAACATACCGGCGATCGCACCTTCCTTATTCATTTTCTTGTAGAAAATACCAAGAATAATGGCCGGGAAGAAACTCGCCGCAGCTAAGCCGAAGGCAAAAGCCACCACCTCTGCTACAAAGCCGGGTGGGTTAATACCCAGGTAACCGGCAATCACGATAGCAACAGCGGCAGCCCCACGTGCAGCTAACAACTCTTGCTTGTCAGTGATATTTGGCATCAAATTTCGTTTGAGTAAATCATGCGAAATCGATGTTGAGATCACCAGTAATAAACCTGCTGCGGTAGATAAAGCAGCGGCAATACCACCAGCGGCTACCAATGCAATCACCCAATCTGGTAACTGAGCAATCTCTGGGTTTGCTAACACCATGATGTCACGGTCAATGGTCATTTCGTTGCGCTCATCACCTGAGTAGAACATACGACCGTCGCCATTTTTATCTTCGTGTTTAATCAAACCGGTTTTTTCCCAGTTTTTAATCCAGGTTGGAGCTTCTGCTACTAACGTACCCTGAGCGTCAGGACCATTGATGGTATCAATCATGTTGTAGCGGGCAAAAGCGCCAATGGCTGGAGCTGTTGTGTACAAAATGCTGATAAAGACCAAAGCCCAACCCGCAGAAATACGGGCATCTTTTACGCGTGGTACTGTGAAGAAACGAACAATAACGTGAGGTAAACCTGCTGTACCCACCATTAAGGCTGCGGTAATAGCGAAGATATCTGCTGTAGATTTAGTCCCTTCTGTATAAGCGGCAAAACCCAATTCAGCCGAGAGCCCATCCAGCCGTTCCAGCAAGTGCATGCCTGAGCCATCTAATAAAGTGGCGCCTAAACCTGTTTGTGGGAACACATGGCCTGTGATCATGATAGAGATAAAGATGGCTGGAACCATGTAGGCAAAAATCAGCACACAATACTGAGCGACCTGAGTGTAAGTAATACCTTTCATACCACCTAATACAGCGTAGAAAAATACCACAGCCATACCGATAATCACACCAGTCGTGATATCCACTTCAAGGAAACGCGAGAACACCACACCTACACCACGCATCTGGCCTGCCACATAAGTGAAGGAGATTAAAATGGCGCAAATGACCGCGACTGTACGTGCAGTTTGGGAATAGTAACGATCCCCGATAAAGTCAGGCACTGTAAATTTACCAAACTTACGCAGATAGGGGGCTAAACATAAAGCCAGCAGTACATAACCACCAGTCCAGCCCATCAGATAGACAGAACCGTCGTAGCCCATAAAAGAAATTAAACCGGCCATAGAAATAAATGACGCGGCAGACATCCAGTCAGCAGCAGTAGCCATACCGTTCGCTAAAGGCGATACACCACCACCAGCGACGTAGAACTCTTGTGTTGAACCAGCGCGGGCCCAAATGGCTATGCCGATATACAACGCAAAGGTTGCTCCGACAATAATGTAGGTTAAAGTCTGTAAATCCATCATCTACCCCTTAATCTTCGTGGACGTCGTATTTACGATCAAGCGCATTCATCTTGATCACGTAAATAAAGATCAGCAGAACGAAGGTGTAGATAGAGCCTTGCTGCGCGAACCAGAATCCGAGCTTAAAGCCAAAAAACTGCACCATATTCAGTTGGTCTACAAATAAAATCCCGGCTGCGAAGGATACTGCAAACCAGACCGCCAGCAGTTTGAGCATCAGCGAGATATTCTCCCGCCAATAAGCTTTGGCTAATTCATTTGTTTGAAATGCCATCGTTGTCTTCCTCTTGTTGTTTTTTGTGGTTGTTATAGAAATTCTGTTGACTTGCATGCTTAATCTAGCAGCAGGTGCAGGAAGCGATAGCCCGACTTTAGTCGAACCTCAAAAGCCAGATCATTGACTTTCTGGCGCTTTCTGCCAAAAGTAACCACTAAAATAAAAGGGGAGTGTGCTTTGTCAGCCTGGATAGTGGCCTTATTGGCCTTGTTGTACGTAGGTTTACTGTTTTTTATTGCCAACTGGGGCGAACGCCATGCCGGTGATCAATTACTACGAAAGTATGGTGGCTTGCTCTATAGCCTGGCTTTGGCTGTGTATTGCACCTCCTGGACTTACTATGGAGCAGTAGGAACTGCTGTTACTCAGGGTTGGGATTATATTCCGATTTACCTTGGCCCTATTCTGGTGTTTCTGTTCGCGCAGCCATTTTTGTTTAAGCTTTTATATGTCGCAAAAAAACAAAACGTGGCCTCTATTACCGACTTTATCAGTGCCCGTTATGGTAAACGCAAAAATATTGCCCTAGTTACGGCTTTATTGTGTTTAGTGGTTGTTATTCCTTACATCGCTCTACAGCTCAAGGCTGTCGCCAGTTCTTACCAGGTTTTGCTGGGGCATGATTTATCCGATGAGTCCTTACCCTGGTGGCAGGATACGGCTTGGTTTAGCGCTATGGCGATGACGGTGTTCGCTATTTTGTTTGGAACCCGCAAAGTACAACTCACAGAGCAAAACCGTGGTGTAATGGTGGCTATTGCCTTTGAATCTGTGGTGAAACTTTTTGCTCTGCTATGTCTGGCGCTGATGGCCTATTGGTTGCTGTTGCCCGACAAAGTCGGAGTCAGTCAGTTTGTTGAACATGCCAGCCATATGCAAAACAGTACTGAACATAACAGCTGGTTCTCTTTTGCCATCAAAACTGTGCTGGCGATGACAGCTATTTTTTTACTTCCCCGCCAGTTTCATGTCGCTTTTGTCGAAAATGTCGATCACCGGCATCTACGCCATGCTAAACGCTGGTATAGCAGCTATTTGTTGTTAGTCACATTAGTTGTGATCCCTATTGCTCTGGCTGGCATGCATTTATTCCCGGGGCAAGAGCATCTTGCTGATAGTTTTGTATTACTGATCCCGGAAAAGTCAGGTTGGCACACTTTAAGTGTGCTGGTGTTTATTGGTGGCTTTTCTGCTGCAACCTCGATGATTATTATCTCGACTCTGGCGCTAAGTACCATGATCAGTAATGACGTGGTGATGCCAGCCATTTTGCGCCGCCCCGGTCATGGTCAGCGCATCAAAGACTACAGCGGTCTGATTTTGCTGGTACGCCGCACCATGATTATTGCAGTGATGCTGCTCTCTTATGGCTATTACGCTTTGTTTGCCCGCAATTATGAATTGGCTGAAACGGGTCTTTTGGCTTTTGCTTTAGCTATTCAGCTGGCGCCTGCTGTAGTAGGCGGATTGTACTGGCGGCATGGCAACGCTTTTGGTGTCTACGCTGGTGTAGCTGTTGGCTTTGCCTTGTGGTTTTTCTGTTTGATGGTGCCACAGTTAGCTGCAGTAGGAGTGTTGGAACAGACGGTGTTGCAACAAGGTTTATTTGGTATCGAAGCACTAAAACCTACCTCTTTATTTGGTCTGCAGCTGGATACCTTAAGTCATGGAGTGATTTGGTCTTTGGGACTAAATCTGAGCTGTTATCTGCTGTTTTCCTTGCTGGTCAAAGTCAACTTAAAAGACCGCCTGCAAGCTGCTGCTTTCGTAAAACCAACCTTGCCACTGGAGCACAAAGATAATCCGGTTCGCAGAGTCAAAGTGCGTCGCACGGACATCACTATGTTGCTGGAGCGTTTTATTGGCGCCCACCGTGCTAATGAAGCCATGGCTGAGTTTCAGCGCCGTTTCCCTGACTTGGATCTACAGGACAGTATTGCAGGGCCAGAGCTTATTGCCTTTGTCGAACGTGAGCTGGCCGGTGTGATAGGGGCCGCTTCTGCTTTGGCTGTTGTCAGTGCTGCAACCGAAGGCCGTCAGTTGGAGCTTGAAGATGTAGTGACCTTGTTTGACGATACCACTCAGGCTATCCAGTTTTCCCGCAAAATTTTGTTTTCAACATTGGAGCATTTGAGCCAGGGAGTCAGTGTAGTCGACCGTGATTTAAAACTGGTGGCCTGGAACAAAGCTTATCTGCAAATGTTTGATTATCCTGATGGCATGATCCGTATTGGACGGCCAGTGGCTGACATAGTGCGGTTTAACGCCGAGCGTGGGCTTTTTGGTGAAGGTGTACCAGAGGAGCATGTGGCTAAACGGATCAGTCATATGCAAAAAGGCACGTCGCATGTATTTCAGCGCGTCAGACCGGATGGCACTGTGATAGAAATGCGTGGTAATCCTATTCCAGGTGGTGGTTTTGTTACTAGTTTCACCGATATAACAGAACATGTACATGCGGTGCAGCAACTGGCTGAAGCGAAACAACATCTGGAACAGCGGGTGCAGGAACGAACTCACCGGATCAGCGAAATGAATCAGGAACTGGTGGAGGAAGTGGCGAGGCGCAGTACGACTGAATTAGAGTTGCTGCAGGCAAAAGCGGAAGCTGAAGCCGCCAATGTCTCTAAAACCCGCTTTCTGGCTCTGGCCAGTCACGATATTTTGCAGCCGCTAAATGCCGCCCGTCTATTTACTGCAGCTTTGCAGGGCGCCGATGCGGGTACGGATCAGCAAAAAATTATTCATCAATTAGATAACTCCCTCAAAGCGACCGAAGAACTGATTGCTACCCTACTGGATATCGCCCGCCTGGATGATGGCCGCTTGCAGCCTAAAACTCAGGCGTTATCGGTCAGTGGGATCCTCCAGCCGTTATCGGATGAATTCAGGCTGCTCGCAGAGCAAAAGCAGCTCAGGCTGCGCACTCACTTTGGCGACTGGCAAGTGCAGACTGACGGCACTTACCTGCGTCGTATTCTGCAAAATATTTTAAGTAATGCGATTAAATATACTCCTTCAGGTCAGGTGCTGGTGTCCTGCCGTAAGAGAGGGGAGCGGCTGTTGATGCAGGTGTGGGATACAGGCCCGGGTGTAGCAGAACATGAACTTAAACGTATTTTTGACGATTTCTATAGGGTCGACAGCACAGCCCGTGGTCAGCAGGGGGTTGGATTAGGATTGGCTGTGGTGCAACGTATGGCTCGTTTGCTTGGTCATCAACTGGAAGTCCGGTCTGTGGTTGGCAAAGGCACTGTGTTCAGCCTGTATTTGCCTCTGGTGGCAGAGCCGGCTGTGGATGAGCAAAAAACACTATTGGAAAGTCAGAGTTCTGCGTTGCCGCAATGGCAGGTCCTTTGTGTGGACGATGACAGCTCTAATCTGGCTGCGCTTCGCGTATTGCTGGAGCAATGGCAATTGGGTGAAGTGAAAAGTTATGTGTATGCCGAACAATTATTGCAGCAGGCTGAAACAATGAACAAACCAGACCTGCTTATTCTTGATTATCAGCTGGGGCAGGGACTGAATGGTCTGGAGCTGTATCAGCAATTACAAGGGTATTGGGGCAATGTGCCTGGTATTTTAGTCTCAGCTGCTCCTGAACCTGATTTAGCTCAGCGTGCCAAAGCTGCGGGTTTATTATTTTTAGCTAAACCTATTAAACCGGCCGCACTGCGGGCAGGTATTAATCATTTAAAAAATCAGCGTTCGTAAAGCATATTCTGGCTGCTTCGGCTCTGCTGTGGTTAAATGCCTCATAGATGAAAACTGTTAGCAAAGGAGGGCTTAATGCTGGCCAAGTTGGAAGAGCGTGTTTTTTTAGCCATGTTGGTTATTGTGACCCTGGCTTTTGGTTTTGTGTTGGAACCTTTTTGGGGCAGTATTTTCTGGGCTTGTGCCATCACCGTCATTTTTTATCCGGTCCATATCAAGATTAAGCGCCGTATTGGTAATAAACCCAACAGAGCTGCTTTGTTAACTTTGCTGCTTTGTGTACTGATGGTGATATTGCCTGTGCTGGCTATTGGTGCAGCCTTTATTCAGGAAGGGATCTCTTTTTACGACAAAATCGAAAAAGGTGAAATTAATCCTGACGGTTTTATCGAAGCAATACGACAAGCTTTTCCTGTCGTGACTGAGTTTTTAGGCCGCTTTGGTATTCAAACCGATGGACTACGTGAAAAATTATCATCCGGTGCTGTTGAAGCCAGTCGCTTATTAGCCAAAGAAGCGTTGTCGATTGGACAAAATACCTTCGGCTTTATCCTGAGCTTATGTCTGATGCTGTACTTAACTTTTTTCTTGTTACGTGAAGGCCCTCGTTTGGTCGAGTTGATGGTCAAGGCATTACCACTTGGGGATAAGCGTGAACGGATACTTTTTGCCAAATTTGCTGAAGTCACCCGCGCGACCATCAAGGGGAATCTGGTGGTCGCATTGGTTCAGGGCGCTTTAGGTGGCCTGATTTTCTGGTTGTTAGGTTTACCTGCTCCTATTTTATGGGGCGTGGTGATGGCGTTTTTATCTTTACTGCCTGCAGTAGGCGCGGCATTGGTCTGGTTGCCAGTGTCATTGTATTGGTATGCTACTGGCGATTGGGCGATTGCGACTATTTTGGTGGCTTATGGTGCTCTGGTGATTGGTTTAGCAGACAATATATTACGACCTTTACTGGTGGGACGTGATACCAAGTTACCTGATTATCTGGTGTTGTTTTCCACTTTGGGTGGCATTACCTTGATGGGCATTAATGGTTTTGTATTAGGGCCTATGGTCGCAGCGCTGTTTTTAGTGTTCTGGCAAATCTTTATCGATGAATTTCAGCAGCCCACCAAGCCTGAGTAATCAGGCTTGTACCTGTCCTTATCAGTGAGCGACCAGCGTCTTGTCAGCCGGAGCTTCCAGTTGCAGACGCTGAGCCTGGATCACCACCTGCGTTCTGTTAGTGACTCCCAATTTGCGGAAAATCGCGGTGATATGAGCTTTTACTGTGGCTTCCGAGATGTGCAAGTCATATGCGATTTGTTTGTTTAACCAGCCTTCTGTTAAATAAAACAATACTTTGTACTGCTGTGGAGTCAATTCAGCCACTTTGCTGGCAAGATCTAAATCAGGTTGGTACTGTTTTTGGTTCATCACCTGACTGCGTATAGCTGGCGGTACCCATAGTTCACCATCAATCACTGCACTTAAGGCTTTGCCAATTTCTGCCGGATGGGCTGATTTTGGAATAAAGGCTGAAGCACCAAACGCCATGACGCGTTTAATCACATCTACATCATCGCTGGCAGAAATCACCACTATAGGAAGGGTAGGATACTGCTTGCGCAGTTGAATCAGTCCTAAAAAACCGCAGTTGCCTGGCATGTGCAAATCCAGCAGCAATAAGTCTGCATCCGGGTGTTCCAACAGCGCTTCACAGGTGGCCTCAAAACTGTCAGTTTCTATGGTGGCTTTGGTGACAAAGGTATTGCTGATCGCATGGATCAGCGCATTTCGAAAGAGTGGATGGTCATCTGCGACAATTAACTTTGCCATATAAACTCCTAACCCAGCCTGCGCTAGTAAAGCAGAGGCTGGGTTCAGCTAAAGTGTTGTTGCTATTAATTAAACATTAGCAACTTATTGTCAACAGATTAGCGGTTTAATCTGTTTTGGATCAAGTGTTCCACTACAGATGGATCCGCTAAAGTAGAGATATCTCCTAATTGATCGTATTCATTGGCGGCAATTTTACGCAGGATACGACGCATAATTTTACCAGAGCGGGTTTTTGGTAAGCTCGGTGTCCATTGAATAATATCCGGCGCAGCAATAGGAGAGATCTCACGTCGCACCCAATCACGCACTGCCTTGGTCAATTCATCACTTGGCTCTACACCCACCCGTGGCGCTACAAAGACATAAATACCCTGGCCTTTAATGTCGTGTGGATAACCCACCACAGCAGCTTCTGCAATAGCATCATGCGCCACCAGACAACTTTCGATTTCTGCAGTGCCTAAACGGTGACCTGAGATATTCAGTACGTCATCTACACGACCCGTTAGCCAGTAATAACCATCTTCATCGCGTTTCGCGCCGTCACCGGTAAAGTACATGCCTTTATAAGTGCTGAAGTAGGTTTGTTCAAAACGCTCGTGATCGCCAAACACAGAACGCATTTGGCCTGGCCAGCTGTCGAGGATCACCAGATTGCCTTCAGCCACACCATCGACCAATTCACCTTCGTTGGTGACAATAGCAGGCTTGACACCAAAAAATGGTCGTGTTGCTGAACCAGGTTTTAACGCTGTAGCGCCAGGTAATGGCGTAATCAGGATACCGCCTGTTTCTGTTTGCCACCAGGTATCGACAATAGGGCAGTTGTTTTTGCCATAACTCTGGTGATACCAGTTCCAGGCTTCTGGGTTGATAGGTTCACCCACACTGCCTAATAAAGTCAGTGAAGATAAATCGGCTCCATCGACAGCCACTGTACCGTGCGCCATTAAAGCGCGGATAGCTGTTGGGGCTGTGTACAAAATATTGACTTTGTATTTGTCGACCACTTGAGCAATACGCTTAACGCTTGGGTAGGTAGGAACACCTTCAAATAAAATGCTGGTCGCGCCATTCGCCAGAGGACCATAGACTATATAAGTATGGCCTGTGACCCAGCCGATGTCGGCGGCACACCAGTAGATATCATCCTCTTTATAGTCAAACACATACTGGTGTGTCATGGATGCCCACACCATATAACCACCCGTAGTATGCAACACGCCCTTAGGTTTGCCAGTGGAGCCTGAGGTATAAAGGATAAAAAGCGGATCTTCAGCGTTCATCACCTCTGGTTCACAGTGTTTAGGTTCTTTCGCCAGAATTTCGTGATACCACAAATCGCGGCCTTGGTGAAAGTCAATGCTATCCCCCACGTGCTTAACAATAATGACGTGCTTCGCCGGATTTGCATCACCCAAATGTGCTAAGGCCTGATCGGTATTGTCTTTTAAATAAGTAAGACGGCTGCCACGGGCAGCCTGATCTGAGGTAATCACCAGTTTGGAATCACAATCCTGAATGCGACTGCCTAAAGCATCGGGTGAAAATCCTGCAAAGACAACAGAGTGAATTGCACCAATCCGGGCACAGGCTAATAAGGACACGACTGCCGCAGGGACCATAGGTAAGTAAATAGTAACACGATCGCCTTTGCCCACTCCTAAAGTGCGCATGGCATTGGCGAGCTGGCAAACTTCGTCGTAGAGCTCCTGGTAAGTAACAGCTTTCTGCACTCCGGGCTCGTCACCTTCCCAGTAGTAAGCCACATGATTGGCTTTCGCTGGCAGATGACGGTCCAGGCAGTTGTAGCTGGCATTTAAACTACCATCGCTAAACCAGTTGACATGCACATTGCCTAAATCAAAGCTAGTATCTTTCACCTTAGTAAAAGGTGTAAACCAGCTGATGCGCTTGCCATGCTCTGCCCAAAACTGTTCAGGTTGTTTCACTGACTCTTCGTACATCGCCAGATACTGCTCATTGGTCACCAAAGTCTTGGCTTTGACGTGTTCTGGTACCGGATAAAGCTGAGCGTGACTCATTTTAATATTCCCCTGTCTGTAGGCTCGGTGGCTTGATTTAATAGCAACAACCACCTGTTATGGCTATGTTCGTTCTACCTTTTTTAAGGTTCTAACAACATTAGACCTTAGTCTAGCCAATTCAGCTGCTGCCGTCTGTGATGCCACTGAATAAAAAACAATCTGCGACTAAAGGCTAATTGTCGCTTTGCCAAAAGCAAACCAAAGTTGAGTTGTGGTACAGACAATAACAACATTTTAACTTGGACCAGGAGAAAACAATGCTGACGAAAAAACCTCTTGCCAGCTTAGTCGCTTTAGCCTTCGCAGGACTATGCAGTCAGGCTCAGGCAGCTGTCACTTTCGGTGATACTGAATTGACGTACGGTGGTTATATCAAACTTGATACTATGTGGACTGATTCGTCTGACGGTCAGATCCCTACAGGTATCGGTCGTGATTTTTACGTACCAAGCCTCACCCCTGTAGGTGGTGAAGGTGAATCTGCAACTTTTGATGCTCATGCCCGTCAATCCCGTTTCTTCTTTAAGACCGCGACTGCGCTCGACAATGGTAAAAAAATAAACGGAACCATCGAATTCGACATGATGGCAACACCAGATGGTGATGAACGTATCACCAACGGCTATAGCCCTGAAATCCGTCATGCGTTTTTAACTTATGACAATTGGTTGATGGGGCAAACTTGGTCCACATTTATGGATGTGGCATCTTTGCCAGATAGTCTGGATTTCGTTGGTAATACCGATGGTGCAATTTTTGTTCGTCAAGCCCAGGTTCGATACACCAATGGTGGTTGGCAGGTAGCGCTTGAAAACCCGGAAACTACTGTGACTCCAAATACGGGCGGCGCTCGCATAGTCACAGACGATAACTCAGTCCCTGATATAGTGGTCAAATATCAACACACAGCGTCATGGGGCTCTATGGCTTTTGCTGTGATCGCGCGTCAGCTTTCTATTGAATCTGCCACACTGGATGACAGTACTAATGGTTATGCTGCGTCTTTTTCCGGTAAGTACAATGTTTCAGCGACCGATGATATACGCTTCACAGTAAACAGCGGTGAAGGTATTGGTCGCTATATCGGTCTGAACGCAACGAATGATGCGGTGATTGATGCGACTGGTCAGCTTGAGGCTATTCAAGCCACGGGTTATGCGTTGGCTTACAAACACAGCTGGGATAATAAATGGCGTTCGAGTTTTATCTATTCTGCTTTGGATATAGATAATGATGCAGAACTGACAGGTCTTGCCGTTACCGACAGTACTAGCAGTTATGCAGTTAACCTGATCTATCAGGCCGCCAGTAAACTGATGTTTGGTGTTGAAATCCGTCATGCAACCCGGGAAATAGTATCCGGTGCCGAAGGTGATTTAAATCGTGTGCAGTTTAGCGCTAAATACGATTTTTGAAGCCATATCCGCTTAGATCAACTGGAGGCATGACTGTCAGCTAGTTTTATCTAATCAATAAACGGGCAAAAAAGTCTCTTTTTTGCCCGTTTTGCTTTATTTCTGAGCGAACGATCGCAGATATCATCAAATTGTCATTTTAGGGGTTGTGCAGGATTAAAAACTCCCTATAATGCGCGCCATGCCAACGGGGTAGTGCGAAAGCAGCTCTGGGGTGGTTTTGAAATGAAGTGAAAAATGATGCAAAACATCGCTTGACACGACGATGAAAATCACTAAAATGGCCGCCTCGCAACGCGGTGGAGTCGAAAGGCTCAAAAGTGAAGCGAAGCAAGTTGAGTAGGTGAGTTTGATAAATAATTGCAAAACACTGGCTTGACACAAATTCTGGGAAGTGTAAGATACGCCTCCCGCTGAACAAGGTAATAACCGGTTCAGCACTGCTCTTTAACAATAAGCAATCAATCATCTGTGTGGGCACTCACGGAATAGATTCTGCAGCGAGCAATCGCACAAAGAATATATATCAGTGAAGTGACTTACATAGAAATATGTTTTAAGTCAGTGATACTGAGCAGCTACTTCGGTGGCAATTAAACTTTAATTGAAGAGTTTGATCATGGCTCAGATTGAACGCTGGCGGCAGGCCTAACACATGCAAGTCGAGCGGGGTTTTCGGACCTAGCGGCGGACGGGTGAGTAATGTATAGGGAGCTGCCCGATAGAGGGGGATACCAGTTGGAAACGACTGTTAATACCGCATAATGTCTACGGACCAAAGTGTGGGACCTTCGGGCCACATGCTATCGGATGCGCCTACGTGGGATTAGCTAGTTGGTGAGGTAATGGCTCA
>JAHIWM010000251.1 GCA_018815765.1 Gammaproteobacteria bacterium
ACCATAACATTCGCTGGTTGAGTCAATAACTATTACATCAAGACCCACAGTCCACAGTGGTTTTGTCATCAGTTTCTCCAGAATTGACGCCTGATTAATACAACAGGTATTAATCATCAGGGGCGCAGTGTACGCGAATTGGCCTTTTAAAGCGAGATAAGCTTGCAACTGCTTTACCAGCATGCTAAGGAAACGATCTGCTATCAGAGGCAGAATTCAGAGCAAACTCAGCACTGAGCGAGATCTGCTCGGGTAATCTTCCCATTTTTAACTGTGGCCTTTCCATCAAAGTTGAAACCAGAGCAGCACCCTACTTTTCACGAGATCCGTTCTTCGAGTGGACTCATATACTTGCTGGCGGGTTTTACTGAAGAATATGGGCACACAGTACTGCGAAAATGACGGCCCATTACACAGATAGGTATGAGCCTAGATGGACAATAGTTGAAGCGACAAAGTGCTTAAAGTAGATTTCGTCGCTCAAAATGCGAAAACAACTCGCCAGTTGTTTTACATAAAGATGCCAACCCTTGAGTTGCAGACTCTTCAAACAATACGGCTATAGCTTTATTGATGTTTGTTAACTTATCCGTTGGCACGGGGTAAATAGATTTGTCGATCTGATGTACAGAACAGCATGCGCGTCTCAAATGACCGAATCGAGCGATCATCAAATGACGCTTCGATTCCCTGTAAGTCATTATGGTTTTTTCTTTATTTAAAAATTTTACGATTTTATCCTTACCTAAGTTACGATTTTCAATAGCCTTTATGTCCGCTAGTAGTTTTTCATACTCGCTAACGAAATCTGATCCATCTTTAAGGAGCGTTTTTATCGTATCTTCTATACTTGAAATCAATAAGTTAAAATTATCTGTTTTCTGCTTTTTTTCCGAAACCAAGAGACGCACATAATAGCTTACAAATCCACCAACAACTGTACCCAATAAAAATAAGATAGCTTCACTCACGCTTTAGATTCCGCTGTCTAACCAACTCTTCTTCAACATAAATCTTAATTTCGTCTAGTAGTGTTGGGTCTTCTTTACTAACTAGATTAGATACAATTGAATTGACAATATCTACCGAATACCCGGCACGGAGTAAACCGGCAAATGATTCATCTAAGAATGAAGAGCCATAACCAAGAGCACCGTCCAAATCGACTTCTATAGCACCTTGATGATGTTTTATTTCTGGTTCCAAAACTTCTTTTCGGAACCATTCACCACTGAATGGCCCTAGACGTATGTATCGAGGCCCCGGAAACAGCGTGTAGTCTCGAACTCTAATTGTTTGTGACATTTTAATACCAACCTATGAAACTATTAACGGCATGGACCAACCTATTACAGTCCCTTCGATAGAATGTTTGTTGTTGTAACCTGTCTCATATTTCTTATTGTTGGTCTGTTCTAGCTCATTAACAAGTGAATTTGACCTTACAGGCAATTTTTTATTTTTAAAGGTATACGCACCTTTATTTGAGTATATTCTTAAAACTGAGCCAGAATGCTTACTTATGTATGATTTTAGATCACCACCACCTTTACCACGATAGGATAATTCGGTCCGAGTCTCTTTTACCATCGTCGACATTTTGATCTTGTGAACGTCTTCAACAAAGCCTCTTCTCTGCTCTGGAGACATTGTTTTAGTTAACAAGCTCTTGATATGTTCGAGCAGTGTTGGAGACTGAGTATACTCAAGAGTTTTCGGTATACCGTGCCCTAAGTCACAGATATAGAAAAATGCTTCATTATCTAGTACGGCTGAAAAAAGCCACCACTTTTTGATCGTAAAAACTTTATCTGTCTGGATCGCGGTCGAGTAAGCATGTTCGGATGCATTTGATATTGCCTCTATCGAGCTTCTGTACAGATCTCGTGCTTCAGCACCTGTTTTACCAAGCTTTTCTATTGCGTTACCAATAAACTCGCCATCCGCTTTTTCTGAAGATGAAACGTACCAACAATCCACACTGGGTAACTGAGCACCTCTAGGCTGCTTGATTCCTAATAACTTATAAAAACCAATTTGGCAGAGCACTGAATGTGCTATCGGCTGCGGCCCTATATGGCCTGGCTCTGGTAAACTTGGAGGTACCGATACACGATATTTTACATTACGGTATCTGTTTACGATCACCTCGCATCTTGCCAGAAGGTATATGCCTCCAGAAGCGAAGATCTTTTTCGTATCCCTGAAACATACATGAACTGTCGCGCTACCGAACTGCGCAGCCCTTACAGCTTTTTCAAATTCTGAAATAAATTTTACTGTTTTGGTATGCAGTGCGGGGCTATGCAAACTCAACATTGCGGGGCATACGACCCTAATCAGCTTCCTTGGGCTAGTTTTTTTATTTCCTACCCTTGGTTGCTTTCTGCTTCCTGAAAAAATTGGCCCACCTAGCTTTGATCGCTTTATGAGTTTGGAGGCCAACCGCCTAGCAGACTTTATTCGATTGTCGCATCTTTTATTGATAAAGCTTGCCGCCATAACTTAGCAACTCTCCATGTCTTGCCATCTGTAAGCTATATTACCGCAAGAAGTCATGTATTCAATAGCAAACCACTGACTTTGATATATTTTTCCAAGCGGAAAGCACAAATAAAAACAGCACCGGTAAGGTGCTGTTTTTATTTTAGAATTTGGTGCGTCCTAGTGGACTCGAACCACCGACCCCCACCATGTCAAGGTGGTGCTCTAACCAACTGAGCTAAGGACGCATTGTTGTGTTGCAACGAAGTCGTCACAACGGGCGCTATGTTATGCAGCCACTGCTTTGCTTGCAAGCACTTTTTTTAAAAGCGCTGTTGTTTGCTGTTATTTTAAACGCCTGAGGTCATAACTGGCCCAAAAACCACGAAGGTGGCTCATAGAACACTGATTTCAGTGATATATTCTGCCCCACTATCCAAAGCACCGGAGCTTTTATGTTTACCCCTGTTCATACCCATGAATTTGCCGACCTGGCCAAACAAAAAGTTGCTGAATTTAATGCGCTGCATTGGGATGCTTCTAAGCGGCAGCAACTGGGGTTAAAACTCGAGAATGAAAGTGGTGGGCTGATAGCAGCATTAGCTGGACGTACTTTTGGCCATTGGTTTTATCTGGAGTCTCTGTGGTTAGACGAAAGCGTGCGAGGAAAAGGAATAGGATCGAAGTTGCTGGCCGAAGCAGAGCGTATCGCCAAAGAACGTGGTTGCAGTTTTGTGATCCTCGATACGCTGGATTTTCAGGCACGGCCTTTTTATCAGCGGCACGGCTACAAGGTAGAATGGACTCAACCCAACTACCCTTTGACCGGCTGCAAGCATTTTATGACCAAACAGCTTTAGTCTGTCGGCAACGCCTTTGTAGCCCTTGCATTTAATACCGTCTCTGCCCAGAGCGGATCACCATCATTTGGCGCTGGTTGAATGCCTAAAATCCGGCACATCAGGTTATACAGTTCGATATTAGCAAAAGCCGGGATCTGACTGCCCGCCACAAAAGCCGGACCATGGCCGATAAAAATAGCCTGCATCGCCGGACTATTATTGTCATAACCGTGACTACCAGTCACAGCACTTAGCCCCGATTTTTTCAGCCACTCTTGCTGTTTATGTTTTTGCATTAAGCGCCAGCCAGGTTCAGGCACGACCAGCAAAGGAGCAATACGTTTGCTGTTCTGGTAGTGCCAACGTTCTGGTAACTCCGATTTTTTATAGACAGTGGCTTGAGATGGCAAGGAGGTTTTGAGCTGCTGGTAAATCGGTTCCAATTCGCCGGCTTTAGGAAAAATAGAGACTATTTCAGGGGTCCACAGCACCAAAGCAGCCTTCTTTTCATCAAATAGCTGATCCAATGCAATAACCTGCTGTTGCGGTACTTTAACCATCCCATGATCCGACACCAGTAGCAGATTAATACTGTTAAGTAGTCCTCTTTGCTCGAGTCCCGTCACCAGGACAGCAAGAGCCTGATCTACATCAGTAATAGCGGCAGCCACCTGCGCAGAATCAGGGCCATAAGCGTGACCAGCGTCATCCACTGTACTGAAATACAAAGTGAGTAATTGCGGACGTTTTTCTTTGGGTAAATCCAGCCATGCCAGTACCGACTTTACTCTGTCGATATTGCTGACCGAGCCGTCATAGGCTTGCCACAGCCCTGGCCGCACACCTTTAATTTCAGCTTCTGATCCCGGAAAAAAATAGGTGCCGGTTTTAACCCCCTGCTTCTCAGCCGTGACCCAGACAGGCTCACCTAACCACCAGCGGCCGTTGGTCACTTCTTCCGGTTTGCTCATGCGAAATACAGCATCAAAATCCGCATCGTAAATGTTGTTTTCAACTATGCCATGATTTGCCGGATACAAGCCGGTGGCAATGCTGTAATGGTTGGGGAAGGTTTTTGTCGGAAATGCCGGCTGCATGCTTACCGCAGTTACGCCACCTTCTGCCAGTTTATTTAATGTGGGCGCTTTGTAACGCTGCAGATACTCCCGGGCAAAACCATCAATAGAGATCAGTAATACGCTGTCCGTTTGTGACTGGGCACTATGTGCGCTCAGGCTAACAACAAAACAAAACAACATCAGAGAAAAACTACGCACCAGAGCATCCTGTCCACACTGAAAAATAGCAGTGTACCCAGAGGGTCTTTCGAACAGATGACAAAACCGACCAAAAGTAAAAAAAATGCTATCAGCGACGGTAAAAACTGTGTTGGCTTAGCAAACAGACAAGTTTCAGGCCACAACCTGCCAGCGTCCACCTTTGGCAGGCCCGGTGCGAACCAGTTTTCCTTCAGCTTTTAATTTAGCGAGTTGCTTTTCTATAGCTCTGGAGCTTAACCCCAGCTCATCCGCAATGGTTTTGGCACTTAGCCTGTTATCTTTTTTCAGCTTTTTTAAAATCTGATCTTCGGTTTTATACCAGGGCCCCGGAGTTTTGCTTTTCACTTTTTGCGCTTTTAACTGCACAAACTGCGATAAATCGACCAAAGGCTGGTCTGGCAATACTGGCACCTGACTTAATCCACTGCGTTCAAACTGCTCTGATTCCTGGGTCAGACACTCTTGTAGAGAACGCAACATAAACAATATAAAAGCAGTTGCATCATATTTGGGAACTGATTGTCTCAGGGTTTTATAGTAATCACGGACTTTATCTTTGAGTACAACAGCAAAAGGCAGATAAGCCAAAGAAGGTTGCCACGCAACTAACATTAATTGCTGCCACAGTCGGCACAAACGACCATTGCCGTCTGAGAATGGATGAATAAACGCCAGTTGATAATGCATCAGGCAGGACGCTAATAAAGGATGTATATCCTCATGCTGCAGTTTGTAACAAAGCGAATCGACTAAAGCACTGACTTTGGCGGGCGGCGGTGGCATATGCACCAGTTTATGACCTTCGTAAACACCAGCTCCCTGCAACCTGTACTGGCCTGCATCCGATACAACAGAGGACATAAATGCGGCATGAGCCCGCTGTAAATCAGCACTTTGATAAGGGTCCAGGCTTGCCTGTTGCTGATACAAAGCCAAAGCATTATTTGCCTGCTGTATATCATGCACCAAAGCGACCACTCGTTTACCGGCCGCCAGTTCCTGCAACTGCACAACAGACAAGGAATTATGATCCAAAGCCAGACTGGCCTGCAAAGCCCGGTGTTGTAATACCAGTCGTTGTTGAGACGACAAAGAGTCGACCAGAACTGACCATTGGTTCAGTTGCTGCTCAATGCGCTGCACTAATTCCGGAATTTCCGGATTCGGCTGATAAAAGGTCTGGTACTTATCCATGATACAACCACCTGTTTTTAATCAGTGTATTGAAAGTATTGACCAGCTAAGACTAATAGAGGTTCACTGAAAAAACAAAGTGTTAGCGATATTTGACCGATTTTTCTAAATTTTTAGAAATAAAACTGCAAAAACAGAACACAACAGCTTGCTTTCGCTATCCGCCTCAATAACTATTGAGTCAGAATATATCAGCATTTTGCAGCGGGCATTTCAGCGGCACAGCAGACAAAAAACAGGAGTTTTTGTGCAAGTAAGGCGTTACACCACTTCTGAACTTACGCTGCGATTTTGGGCAGCCTTTGCATTGCTATTGACCTTTAGCGCCATTTTTATTGCCTATGTTTATGCGGAAAAACGTATTGATGACGCCAATGACCAGCGGGTGTATTCACTTAAAATTATAGGTGAGCTGCGCCAGTCTTCCGATGATTTAACCCGTATGGTTCGAAGCTATATAGCCACAGGTGAACACCGCTACAAAAACCACTTTAATGAAATCATTGCGATACGTAACGGCCAGTCGGCGCGTCCAATCAATTATCATCAGGTGTATTGGGATTTAGTGGGCGAAGACAACCAACGCCCCCGTCCTGCAGGTTCCAGAGCGGCTTTAATGGATTTAATGAAAGCGACAGGTTTTACCTCTGTCGAATTAGCTGCATTACAGGAGGCTAAAATTAAATCCGATGTATTAGCTGTTACAGAACAAAAAGCGATGCAGTTAATGGAACGACCAGAAACTGATCCGGCGCAAAAAGAAAAAAATAAACAACAGGCGTTACTTGCCGTTTTTGATCAGAACTACCACAACGCAAAAATTGCCATCATGCAACCTATCGCCACTGTTTACAGTCTGGTGGATCAGCGCACAGCAAATGAAGTAGAAGATGCAATGTTTTATGCGCTGGTGACACGTATTCTGTTTATTCTGTCAGGCCTGCTGCTGTTTTATTCACTCTGGGATATTAAAAGAGTACATAACAGTATTCTGGGTGCCTCCGTCAGCCATTTGTACGAGCAAATCAAAGCCATGGGGCGTGGTGAAGTGCTGCAAAGTTCAGAGCTGCGTAAAGCGAAACCCGGCAGTATTATGAGCTGGCTTGGTGCCACCCAGTTACGTCTGAACAGTTCAATTCAGGAGCGCCAAGCCCTGATCCATACCTTGCAACAAAAAGAGCAGTATCAGCGCACTTTGATCGATAGCATCCCCTTTGTCGTCTGGTTAAAGGACATCCATGGCCGTTATCTGGAAGTAAACCAAAAGTTTGCTGAGCAGTTTCCGCACCAGGACTGCAGTCAATTGATGGGCAAGACAGATGCGGATCTGTTTGATGCGCAACGCGCCTTAAGTCATGTTGTACACGATAAACAGGTGCTGACTTCAGGCCAGCCGCAAGTGATCCGATCCCAGCATAAAATTGACACTGAGCAGCACTGGTTCGAAACCTACAAAGCGCCTGTATTAGTCGATGGAGAATATGTAGGTACTGTTGGCTTATCGCGTGATATTACGCTGGAGCATACCGCCGACAACAAGCTTCGCTTATCTGCCAGTGTGTTCACCCATGCCCGCGAAGGCATTATGATCACCGACCCCTTAGGTGTGATGATTGACGTCAATCAGGCTTTTACAGAGATCACTGGCTACAGCGCTAAACAAGCCATAGGTTGTACGCCACGTTTATTGCAGTCTGAACATCAGGATGAGCAAAGCTTCAGCAGTATGTGGCAAAGTCTGCAGCAACAGGGATTCTGGTCAGGCGAACTCTGGAGTCGTAAAGCATCAGGTGAAGATTATTTCCAAAGCCTAACCATAAGTGCAGTGCTGGATGAGAAAGGCCAATTGCAGCATTATGTAGGGCTGTTTTCAGATATCACCAACCAATATCAGCAACAACAACACCTTGAAAAAATTGCGCTGTACGATGGCATGACAGGTTTGCCCAACCGCAGTGCTTTAACCCAACAATTGCAGCTGCTACTGAAGAAATCCAGTGCTGAACAGATGTTGGCTATCGCCTATCTGGATTTGGATGGCTTTAAAGAAATCAATGACCGCCATGGCCATGAAACCGGCGATCAGTTTTTAATAGCCTTGTCCGAGCGCTTAAAAGCCCAACTTAACGAGGAAGAGTTGCTGGCCCGTATTGGTGGCGACGAATTTGTGGTGTTATTGCCGCAACTTAGCGATAAAAAAGCAGGCATGGCGAAAATTCAGCAATTGTTGGATGTAGTAGCAAAACCATTAAAAATCGATGAATGGATGCTGTCGGTGTCGGCCAGTATCGGCCTGACCTTTTATCCTCAGGCAGATACCACAGAAGCCGAGCAACTGATACGGCAGGCGGATCATGCCATGTATCAAGCTAAGCAGGATGGTAAAAACCGCTGCCATTTATTTGATACTGACTACGCCCGCAGTTTACGCGGTCATCAGGAAACCATACTGGAAATTCGTCAGGGCCTGGAGCAAAAGCAGTTCAGGTTGTTTTATCAGCCCAAAGTAAATATGCATACAGGTGAAGTGATAGGAGCTGAAGCTTTAATCCGCTGGATGCATCCACAAAAAGGTATGGTGGCTCCCGCCCTGTTTTTGCCTGCGATAGAGCAACATAGTCTGGGTGTGGAGCTGGGGTATTGGGTTATTGAAGAAGCCTTGCGCCAGTTAGCCGAATGGCAACGTCAGGGCATGACTCTACCTGTTAGTGTAAATATTTCAGCCTATCATTTGCAGCAATTGGATTTTGTTAACCGCCTGCAGCTGCTACTGCATTTTTATTCGGACGTTCCCGCTTCGTTATTGCAACTGGAGATACTGGAAACCAGTGCACTGAATGATTTAACTCATGTGCAGGCCGTAATGCAAGCCTGTATCCGCAGCGGTGTCAGCTTCGCTCTGGACGATTTTGGTACCGGTTATTCATCACTGACTTACTTAAAACGCCTGCCGGCCACAGTGCTGAAAATCGATCAGAGTTTTGTGCGTGACATGCTGGTCGATCCGGATGATTTGGCCATTCTCAAAGGTATTATTGTGCTGGCTAATGAGTTTAAGCGTGAGATTGTGGCCGAAGGTGTTGAAACCACAGAACATGGCGAGATGCTGCTGCAATTAGGTTGTATTCATGCGCAAGGCTATGGCATAGCACGCCCTATGCCAGCAGAGCAGTTTATGCCATGGAAAAAAGCCTGGCTGCCACCGGACCTATGGGCAGCAGCCTCTGTGGGTTCTGGTGCTAATGGCTCCGGTGTTAATGGATCTGGTACTGATGGATCAAGCACCAATAAAACACTGGCCACAGACTCTAAGCACAGAGCCATTTAAACCTGCTGCATCAGGTCTTGCAAAAAAAGCCACAGCCAAAGCCACATCTTGTGGTAAACCGGCCTGACTCAGCGAGTTAAGTCTGCGTCCTACCTCTCGGGGGATTGCAGGCATACCCGCTGTCATTTGAGTCTCAATAAAACCAGGGGCTATTGCATTAAATGTGATACCCCTGTGATCCTGTCTCGCCATAAACTGACAATATCCCACCAAGGCGGCTTTTGAGCTGGCGTAGTTGGTCTGGCCTTTCTGTCCGGCTAAACCATTCATTGAAGAGAGTACCACCACCCGGCCATTCTGTTGAATTTGCTGACGCTCAAGCAGTAACTCGTTGATACGCTGCACCGCGCGCAGATTGATCTCAAGAGTTTGAGTCCACTGCGCTTGAGTCATACGATGAAACAACTTATCCCGGGTAATACCGGCATTGTGCACCAGAATATCTAACCTTATTCCTTGTTGTGTCAGCCAATCACTTACTATTTCAGCACTAGTGTGCTGGCTGATATCCAGCAGCAGAGGTTTGCCCCCGAGCTGCTGCATCAATTCCGTCAGTGTATTTTCAGCTTGTGGAATATCCAGCCCAATCACTGATGCGCCCTGCTCTGTCAGCGTTTTGGCGATAGCAGCACCAATACCACGGGCCGCACCTGTGACTAACGCAGTTTTACCCTGCAGTGGTTTTTGCCATGAGCTTAATTCTGTGATCTTCGCTGCATTCACAGGCAACATCTGCCCTGTGATATAAGCGGAAGCTTTGGACAGGAAAAACTCAATCGCAGGTAACAGGCTTTGCTGCACGCCATGATGCAAAAACAATAGATTCGCTGTACTGCCAAAACGTCCAAGTTCTTTAGCAATGGAGCGGGTAAATCCCGATAAAGCGGAAGCGGCTGCAGCTGCATCGGCAGTTGTTGCATCCGAAACAGCCCCTGCCAGCACAATAAAACGACCATTTTTAGCTAAACGAGGCAACACAGTGTGTAGCTGCTGCCAGAGCAAATCCAGTTGTGAGGTGCTTTGTAGTTCTGTGCCATCAAAAATAATGGCCTGTAGTGGCAGCTCTGAACGCTCATCAAAACGAATATCCGGTAAAGCATTCAGATGCTGGCGTAACAACAGACTATGTTCCGATGTTTGTCCACACAGCAGCACAGAGCCGCTAAAACACTGCACTTCACCTGAAGCACGTTGTAACGCAGTGGCCTGCGGCACACCACACCAGCGACCAATTGAGGAATTTAATAAAGTGCTTACCCAGGATGTCATACCATTCTTCGTCCGGCTACAAATGCCAGTTATCTTAACGGTATAGATTTACTGATACCAGCTCAGGGCTGTTAAAAATAAAAGCCAGCAGGTTAAATGACTGGCTCAAATAAATAGTTCTGTCTGATGAACGCCATCAGAATCAGACTTAAGCTTTTTTTACCCAGGCTGCACACCAACCTTCGGCACTGACCAGTTTGCCAGGGAAGATATTGCAACCACGTAAGGCGTCGCCATCCTTGCCTTGCACTTGCATGCAGTTGGCGCAATTGGCCCCTGCTACCGCGGATTTATCTACATACTTCATCGCCACAGCCATAGGATCATCAGCTTTCACCTGCTCCTGCGCTAAAGCATGCAGCGCTGTGCCGCCTAAAGTGATACCCACTAAAGTGGATGCGGATAGTTTTAAAAAATTACGTCTGTCTAAATTTCCCATCTTGTTACTCCGTTATTTTATAAGCTGCACCAGAGTGTTCTGCCCTCTGGTGTATAACCCTACGGAGTATGGACGAAATTAGACTAACCGGATTTGATCCAAAGCAGCCTTTTGAAGGAATCATCTGGCAAGTTCAACAGACAGCAGTGTGCATGCTTCAGTTTATTCAGGATTTGGTGACGTAGAATTTTAGCCACTGCGCTATGATGCCTTGCTGACGCTGTTCAGCCAGATACTGATTAAAAGCAGCCAACTGAGGTTTCCAGCGTGGATGAAAAGCGACCGTCAGTCCAACAGGACTAAAACCTTTGGCTGAGCGATACAACTGCTGCTCAGGGAAATGGTGACGCAACAGCCAATTCGCGACATGCTCATTCATAAAAGCAAAATCACAACGGCCATTGAGTAACATTTTCAGCTGCGTCATTTCGCTGGAGGAATCAACCCTCGCCGTTTCATTGGTCTGAAAAAACGGGGTCAAAGCCTCGTAGATATAATACTGGCGGGTGCAAATCGCTTTGCCTTTCACCCAGTCCGCTAACTGACCTTGTGCCGCCAGCGGCTGACGGGCAAATAAGTAGTCCTGATGTTCCAGTAAAGGCTCGGAAAACAGCAGTTGGTCTGGATGTTGTGTCCACTCTTTTGCCAACAAAATCGCGTCAACTTCCCCCTGATACAACCTGTGCTCAGCGCGGGTTCTGTTGTCTACGACATACTGCACACGAATATGCTGCTGTTGAAAAAAATCCTGTAAGACTTCAGGCACCAACCCTACTACTTTTTGCGTTTTTTCGTCCTGATACATATAAGGTGGCACTTGCGGGTAATACAGCACAAATTTCAGCTCGGCCTGTTTAGGCTCTGCTTGTATTGCACTGGCACAGCTTAACAAAGCCAGTAGCATCAGAACCTGTACTTTCCATAGTTTCATACTGTGTTACCTGCCAAACCAGATCAGAAGCTGTCTGCCTATAACGCTGATAATACAAGCATTAGCATTTTTATCAAATAGTTGTTTTTACACAACTTCAACCGAAAAACTCCCGACCAACTGTTGTCAGTCCGACCGCCGTGACATAGAGTGCCGCCACAGTCTGTTATTTTTGAATCTTATCCTCTTATGAAACAACATCTTTTATGGTTAGGCATCGCCAGCTTGTTTTTATCTGCCTGTAGTCAAACCTCCGGCATTCATCAATCGAATCAGTTTGCTAACAATGGGCTGGATAAAAAAGCCAAAGCCTTCAATGCTACTTATCAGTTACAGCAAGGCGCTGCATTAAAAGCTCAGTGGCTGACGCCTGAGTTGTTAGCTGGTCTTGACGAGCAGCTGAGGTACTTAAACAAAAAGTCGGTAGCACAACAGCATAACTTGCCGGGTTTAACTATCAGTAAAAGCCAGTTGCAGCAAAGTGTTCGCAACTTACAGCTGTGGGCTGAGCAACCCGCTGCTGAAGGAGGCAAAGCCTTTGCGCTGCACCAGCTCGCAGGTGAAGATGGTAAAGGTAATGTGCAATTTACCGGTTACTATGTACCGGTGTTTAAAGTACGGACCACAGCTAATGCAGAGTACAAATACCCTATTTATCGTAAGCCTGCAGGGCTAACAAATTACCCAAGCCGCGAGCAAATTGACTTCGAACACGCGCTGGCTGGTCAAGGATTAGAGCTTTTTTATAGCAACAGTCTGGTCGATAATTTTTTTATGCAGGTGCAAGGTTCAGGTGTAGTGCAAGACGAATATGGTCAACAGCATTTATTAAGTTATGGTGGCGGCAACGGTCATTCGTACCGCAGTTTAGGCAAAGTATTGATTGAAATGGGCGAATACACAGCCGATACCATTTCCGCATCAGCCATTAAAGAATGGCTGGCGAAAAACCCGGACAGACAACGTGAACTGATGAGCCGCAACCCCAGCTATACCTTTTTTGCAGCTGGTTTAGATAAACCTGTAGGCGCGGCCAATGTGCCTTTAACCCCACTGCACTCTATAGCGGTAGACCCGGCTTTTATTCCTTTAGGTTCGGTAGTACTGGCGCAGGTGCCGGTTCTTGATAAAAAAGGTGAATTAACAGGCCATGAGTTCAGATTAATGCTGGCTCAGGATAAAGGCGCAGCTATTAAAACTCCTGGTCGGATTGATGTGTATCAAGGCATTGGGGACGAAGCCCAGCAGCGCAGCGATAGTTTACGGCATTACGGCAAAATCTGGCTGATCTTGCCTAAGGGTCAATAACTCTGATCCAAAGTGCAGACCTTTAAGGCCGCCGATTTGAACCCGGTAAAAAATAAAGGTCAGAGCCGTGGCTTTGACCTTTTTCGTTATCCTGGACTGACAGTTATTAGTTCAGGTGTTTTTTCAGCGCCTGACCTGCCTGGTCCATCGCGGCTTGTGTACCTGGTACATCGGCCAGCACGTTCAGTAAACCGAAGTCGTGGATCATGCCGTTGTAGCGCACTGAAGTGACTGTCACACCAGCAGCATCCAGTTTATAACCGTAGGCTTCACCTTCATCACGCAGTACATCTAAGCCAGCGGTTTGAATTAAAGTTGGCGGTAAACCTTTTAACTGCTCTGTGGTTGCACGCAGTGGTGAGGCATAAATCTCGTTACGCTCTGCAGGGTTAGTGGTGTAACTATCCCAGAACCACTGCATCATGTTTTTGGTCAGGAAGTAGCCGTCTGCAAACTGGTTGTATGAGCTATTTTCAAAGTTCGCATCTGTCACTGGCCATAACAGCAACTGGAATTTCAGTTTTGGAGTTCCAGCTTCTTTGGCTTTTAACGCCACCACTGCCGCCATATTGCCACCGACACTGTTACCTGCTACTGCTAAACGTGAACTGTCGATGTTCAGCTCTTTACCATGCTCTGCCACCCATTTGGTTGCAGCATAAGCCTGATTAATAGCTGTTGGGTATTTGGCTTCTGGTGATGGCGTGTAATCAACATAAACAGCAGCTGCACCAGAGCGGCTGACTAAATCACGGATTAAACGCTCGTGCGTTGGGAAATCGCCTAATACCCAGCCACCACCGTGGAAGAACATAAAGGCAGGTAATACGCCTTTGCTGCCTGCAGGACGAACCACCACCAGTTTTAATGGTTTGCCATCAATCGTGATGGTTTTTTCACTGACATCAGCAGCGGGTAATTTGGCACCGGCCTGAGCACCAGTTAACACAGCGCGGGCATCTTTAGGCGACAATTGCTCTAAAGGTTTACCACCGCCCTGAGCCAGAGCATTTAAAA
>JAHIWM010000252.1 GCA_018815765.1 Gammaproteobacteria bacterium
CCGTGCTATGGATATCGAGTGGGCCAAAGATGGTCAGGACGGTAAGCTGTATATAGTTCAGGCTCGTCCTGAAACTGTGCGTAGCCGCGAAGACAGTAACGAAATGGAGCGCTTCCAACTCAAAGGCACAGCGCCAATTGTTGTTGAAGGTCGTGCCATTGGTCATAAAATTGGTTCAGGTAAAGCCAAGGTACTGGCCAGTATCGCCGATATGGATCAAATTCAGCCAGGTGATGTGTTAGTCACTGACATGACAGACCCAGACTGGGAACCTATCATGAAACGCGCTTCAGCTATTGTCACCAACCGTGGTGGCCGTACTTGTCATGCCGCTATTATTGCGCGTGAACTGGGTATTCCAGCTGTAGTGGGTTGTGGTGATGCGACTAAAAAAATCAAAAATGGTCAGGATGTGACAGTGTCTTGTGCTGAAGGCGACACAGGTTTTGTCTACGACGGTATTTTAGGTTTTGACGTGATGACCTCACGTGTAGACAAAATGCCGAAGCTTCAGATGAAAATCATGATGAACGTTGGTAATCCTGAACGTGCGTTTTCCTTTGCCAAGTTGCCACACGCCGGTATTGGTTTAGCCCGTCTGGAATTTATTATCAACCGTATGATTGGAGTGCATCCAAAAGCATTGCTGAACTTTGATGCGCAAACCGATGAACTTAAAGCCACTATCAGTGAAATGATGGCAGGGTACAGCTCACCGGTCGAGTTTTACACCATGAAGCTGGTTGAAGGTATTTCCACCCTGGCAGCGGCCTTCTCGCCCGAGCGGGTGATAGTGCGGATGTCTGACTTTAAGTCGAACGAGTACGCCAATCTGGTCGGTGGTCAGCAGTACGAGCCACACGAAGAAAACCCTATGATCGGTTTTCGTGGTGCGTCGCGTTATATCTCGGAAGATTTCCGCGACTGTTTTGCTATGGAATGTGAAGCCTTAAAGCGGGTTCGTAACGAGATGGGCTTTACCAATGTTGAAGTGATGATCCCCTTCGTCCGCACACTGGAAGAAGCCAAAGCTGTGATTGAACTGCTGGAAGCTCATGGCCTGAAGCGCGGAGAGAATGGCTTAAAAGTTATTATGATGTGTGAACTGCCATCTAACTGCTTACTGGCAGAAGAGTTTCTTGAGTACTTTGACGGCTTCTCTATCGGCTCAAATGACTTAACTCAGCTGACCTTAGGTTTAGATCGCGACAGTGGTTTAATAGCCCATCTGTTTGATGAACGTAACCCAGCCATCAAAAAGCTGCTGTCTATGGCGATACAAACCGCCAAAGCCAAAGGCAAATACGTCGGTATTTGTGGTCAGGGACCTTCAGATCACGAAGACTTTGCGGCATGGCTGATGGATCAAGGTATCGATTCTGTGTCATTAAACCCTGATACAGTATTGGAAACCTGGTTGTATCTGGCTGAAAAATACGGTCAGTAAGTTGCACTGATTGAACCAAAAGCCAGCCTCGATGCTGGCTTTTGTCTTTTTAAAAATAAGCTATTTAATTGATTTTAAAGCGAAGTACTTGGCTTCTTTGCCGCAATACCTTATAAATTAGTTATGCATAAAAATTAGCCGCTTAAGGCTTTATCACAACGGAGGTCTGCATGATTGACTCGGTGCTCAAATCAAAAGCGCTTGGTTTAATGTATGGCTTATTGGCCGGAGAAGTTTTAGGCTCCGCCGTTGAAGGTATTGAGCCAAACGAACGTGAAGAGCGGCTAAGCTTTGAGCTGAATGAGATTTTACTGCAAAACCCATGGCAGACCTTGTCTGGTCAACCTACTGATAGCGGTGAGCTGGCTGTATTGTTGTGCCGCCTGTTAGCTCATTACGGTGAATATCAGGAAGAAGGCGCATGGCAAGCTTATGAATACTGGCTCAGAACCGAACCTTTTGCCGTGCCCGATGAGTTAAAACGCGCTTTGTTAGGTGAGCAGGATGAAGAATCCAATGCCACCAGCGCTTTGGGCAGAGTTGCGCCTGTGGCTTTGATGGTGCCTTACCAGTCTTTACCTCAGTTAGCTGCATGGGCTATGGCGGATACTGCATTAACCCATCCCAATATGTTGTGCCAACAAGTCAGTGGTTTGTATGTGATGGCACTGGGTCATGTGCTGGAAAATGACTGCAGTGCCGATGAGTTGTATCAGCTAATTAAAGACTGGGCGTCACAGCTTAAAGTAGATAAACGTATTATCCGCACTATTGATCAGGCGTTATTTATGCCACCTACAGACATAGAGGGATCGGACACTCCGGTGCTGGCCTGTTTTCAGAATGCGATTTGGCAGCTGCTGTACGCACAGGATTATCTGGATGGCATACTTGATACTATTAAAAGAGGCGGAGATACCGCCAACAATGCTGCTGTAGCCGGAGCTTTATTAGGCGCTTGTTATGGCGTAGCTGAAGTGCCGGAATTACTGCGCAATGCTATTACTCACTGCAGGCCGCTGAAAGGCCAGTTTGGCGTGCGTCAGCCGCGACCTGAATGTTGCTGGGCCAATGAAGTGGAGTACTTAACAGAGCAGATATTATCGGGCACAAAAAAACCGGCATAGCCGGTCCTTTTGGAAAAAGTGACTCACTCACTGTTTTATTTAGTATTACGGGTTTCTTCGCAGGACTTTTTGTCTACACATTCACCGTACAGATACAAGCTGTGGTGGGTCAGCTTAATACCATTTTTCTCAGAAATCTCTAATTGCTTACGTTCAATATCATCATCTTCAAACTCAATGACTTTACCGCAGTTTAAGCACACCAGGTGATCGTGGTGATCAATGCGGCTTAACTCAAATACCGATTTACCACCTTCAAAATGGTGACGAGTGACAATGCCTGCATCATCGAATTGGTTCAATACGCGGTATACAGTCGCCAGACCAATATCTTCACCTAATTCCAGTAAAATTTTATACACATCTTCAGCACTGATATGTTGGTGATTAGGATGTTGCAAAATATCGAGGATTTTCACTCGTGGCAGGGTGACCTTGAGGCCTGCTTTACGTAATTCGGTATTATGATCTGACATGGACTGTTCTACTCTTTCTTGAATTTCAAATGATTATAAGGCCATTAACGACAGAAGCAACCTATAAATCTGCGCCTTAATGCCAGCAAAGCGCAGACAAAGGGCAAACAAGGCGTTAGAATCCTGCCAAACAGGTCTTACCAGAGGTTTCTTATGCGTTGGGCGTTTAATCCGGCCGTGATGCGGCATTTATTAAATTTGTGGCCACCGTTTTTTTTCACTGGCATTAGGGTAGTGGAATTGTCGCAGGACTACAGATATTGCAAGGTAGAGCTGAAAAATCGGCCCTGGACGCGCAATATCAATAGCAGCCAGTTTGGTGGTTCTATGTTTGCGATGACCGATCCTATTTATCCATTGATGTTGATGGGGTCTTTGGGCAAAGAGTATATGGTGTGGGATAAACAGGCCGATATTAACTACATCACACCGGGCCGGGGCAAGTTAACAGCTGAGTTTTTGCTGACCGATTCAGAGCTGGAACACATCAGGCAACAAACTGAAGCAGGGGAGAAGTTTTTCCCGGATTTTGTCGTGCATGTGAAAGACAGCAAAGGTGAGTTAGTCTGCGAGGTAAAACGTAAAGTGTATATTCGCAAAAAGCCGAAGTACCGCGAAGCATCATGATAAAAATGGGGTCAGATCACATTGTTAACAGTTAACAATGTGATCTGACCCCATTTTCAGTGTTACAGATTCTCCAGCTCTTTTAAGCTCAGTTCATCATAAATCTGCTTACACCATTGCTTCACACGTTGTTCCGTCAGTTCTGGCTGACGGTCTTCATCTATGCCTAGACCAACAAAATGATCGTTGTCAGTCAGAGCCTTAGAGGCAACAAAGTTGTAGCCTTTGGTCGGCCAGTGGCCAACGATAATAGCGCCTTTAGGCTCGATAATGTCACGCAAGGTGCCCATGGCATCCAGGAAATATTCGGCATAATCTTCCTGGTCACCACAACCAAAAATAGCGACTAATTTGTTGTTAAAGTCGATATTTTCCAGCTCAGGGAAAAAGTCGTCCCAGTCACACTGAGCTTCGCCGTAATACCAGGTTGGGATACCTAACAGCAACAAATCATAACCGGCAATTTGCTCTTTTGTGCTTTTGGCAATATCCATCACGTCAAACAAATGTTTGCCCAGCTCTTTTTGAATCATTTTTGCGATATGTTCAGTGTTACCTGTATCGCTACCAAAAAATATACCTACAGTTGCCATAACATTCGCCTTCTACCTGGTCAACGCTTGTTCTAAAACCCATTCTATATAGGCGCTACGTGTCATATTCTGCTGCTCTGCAGACAGACTCAGTTGTTGGTACAACTGTTCTGACACTTTGCACTCTATACGCTTTAAACCTTTACTCCGATCGCGTTTGATTTGATTGCGTTTATTAAGCTTAAGCTGTTCTTCCCGTGGTAAAGGATTAGTCCTTGGCCGTCCGGGACGTTTTTCATGCGCAAACAAATCTATAGTTGTGCGATCTGTGGCTATTTTAGCCATGTCGCGCACCTCATTTATTCGACAAAATACTCAAAAATCACCTTAGCTAAGAAAGCTGCGGGTGACAAAAACAACACTAACCAGACAAAAATTTTGCCAAATCGGGGCGCATTACTTTTTTTCAGCACATCCCAAATGGCCATCACAATAAACAGATACAGGGCACCAACACCCAGAAAAAGACCCAGGGTCTCAAACTGCTCAATATTCATAATGACCCACAGCCTCAAAAAATTGCGCGCACTATAGCACAATTTTATTGGGAATTAGTTGCGTTAACTCAATAAAAAGTCAGTGACGATTTTAGCGAAAGCCACTGGTTTTTCGGCGTGTAGCCAATGGCCAGTGCCCATAATGACTTTAGCTTTACTTTGCGGAAATAGTTGTTGAATGACGCTCTGATGTTCTGGCAGCAGATAATCGGATTCCGCGCCTTTAATAAACAGAGTGGGGCCTGTATAAGGACCTTTGCTTGGTGGCGCCTCCAATAACCGCGGATAATTGGCGATCAAGGCTTTGATATTAAAGCGCCAGCGGAACTGATCATCTTCTTTATACAGGCTCTTAAGCAAAAACTGCCGCACACCGGTTTCAGCTATGGACAAGGCTAACTCTTGGTCTGCCTGCTGTCTGCTTTGTAAGTTGGTGAGATCTATGCCTTCCAGTGCAGATAAGATCTCAAGGTGGCGCGCTCTGTTTTGCACCGGCGATATATCCGCCAATATCAGTTTGCTGACCCGCTCCGGATAACGAAGCGCAAACTCCATCGATATTTTGCCGCCCATAGAATGACCCAATAAAGCCACTTGTTCTAAGCCTAAATGGTCCAGCGTATCTTTGATATCCTCTGCCATCAGCGCATAGGACATGGTATCGTGCCAGTCAGAACGGCCATGATTACGCATGTCCAGATTGACCACTTGCCATTGTCCGGCTAATGCGCGGGCAATCACGCCAAGGTTTTCGTAACTACCAAAAAGGCCGTGGATCAATACAATAGCTTGACCTTGGCCTGTGATCTCGGTATGTAATATCATTATTGTTTCCGATTTAACGACCCGATTTATGACTTAGTGGCATGGTATCAAAAAAACTGCTGGCTGGCGTCAGCGCTTACCTTTTTGTATACCCAAAGTAATTGGTGTTGCAGGGAGGCGACAAGTGATTGAGACCCCAGGAGCATAGTAGTCCTATGTGACTGGGGCGAAGAGCGCAGTCAACAAAGCTGCAGCTTCAAGTACGAAGGGTATATAATGGCTTCACTTTTAAAAATGCGGAATAACTTCATGAAAACCATCGAAATAGATGACGATCTTTATCAATTTATCGCCAGTCAGACTCAACAGATTGGTGAAAGCGCCTCTGATATTTTGCGCCGTTTACTGATTGTCAGCCTGACAGAAGCGCAAGCTCCTGTAGTACCAGTTGCAAAAAACGTCACTAAAACCCCAGTGGAAGAATCGTCTAAGCCGGTAGCACAAGCTGCAAAGCCTGTAGTTGAAAAAACGGCCACCTCTGCTGCTCCTGCAGATAAATCGGGTTCCGTCTTTGATTTTATCAGCCCGCAGGACTTATCGGCTGAACAAAGTGTGGTAGGGCGCTTCTTGTTTATTTTATCGGCCTTGTCCCGTGCTCATCGGGGTGACTTTGCTCAGGTACTTGAAATTAAAGGCCGCAACAGATTGTATTTTGGTCAGTCTGAAGCGTCTTTATTGGAAGCTGGTAGCAGCACCAACCCAAAACCTATTCCAAACACAGATTTTTGGGTGATCACCAACTCCAACACCACCCGTAAAAAGATGATGCTGACTGAAGTTGCTACTAAATTGGGCTACAGTTCTGCAGAGGTTGAACGGATCCGCGATTTGTTATAAGGAGTTTTTATGTCGTTACATCCGCTGGCTGGACAAACTGTACCAGCAGCCATGTTACCTAATATAGCTCAGCTGATGGCTGCCTATTACAGCCTGACTCCTGATGTAGCTATTACCAGTCAGCAGGTCAGTTTTGGTACCTCTGGGCACAGAGGGAGCGCTTTACTCAAGTCCTTTAACGAGCAGCATATTCTGGCGATAGTGCAGGCGGTGGCAGAATACCGCAAGCAGCAGGCATTTAGCGGCCCGTTATTTTTGGGGAAGGATACTCATGCCTTATCCGAAGCGGCTTTTGTCAGTGCTTTGCAGGTGTTGATTGCCAACGGGGTAGAAACTCATATTCAGCAAGGCGGTGGTTTTACACCAACGCCGGTGATTTCTCATGCCATTTTAAGCTACAACAAAGGGCGCACTGCTGATGTAGCTGACGGTCTGATTATCACGCCGTCTCATAATCCTCCGGAAGATGGTGGTATTAAATACAATCCGCCTCACGGCGGACCGGCTGACACTGATGCGACAGATTGGATCCAAAAAAGAGCCAATGCCTTATTGGCCGCGCAGTTAGATGGCGTGAAGCAGATAGGCTACGAAGAG
>JAHIWM010000253.1 GCA_018815765.1 Gammaproteobacteria bacterium
ATGACAATATCCGTCAGTCGTGATGTACCTAAAAGCCCCAGTGTCGGGCTGGTATTTCAGGGCAATAAAACCAAAGCCGTTGAGGCTGAACAGCAAAGCAAAACCACACTGGTCCCTTCTGGCACCGGTGTGCGTGCTGACGCTCAGGCTTTGTCTATGCTGGATCAGCAGGAAGCACAAAAACGCACCACTTACGACCAGCCAAAACAGCGTAATCAGCAAGCCTTAGATGCCTATGAAATGCTGGCCAATCAGGAAAAACGCGAAAAAGTTCAGCAAATGTTTAGCCTGGATTTGTACGCTTAAACCTTAATCCCGCTCCAAAACAATCACTTCAAAATTCATAATAACAAAACCAATGAAAGTGTTTTCATTGTGATTTATGCTGTCTTTCTAATAATAAAATGGATATTGGTTATGTTTGAAAGCAAGGTATTCCGGCTTTGGTTTTTTGCTGCTTTGGCGCTGTGGTTGGTGCTTTTTCATCAGTTTAATCAACTTAGCTTTTTAATAGAGCATTGGTATTACCCAGCTATTATGGTGGCTGGTGCTTTTGTCGCTGGTGTGACGCCAGAAGGCGGTGGAGCTGTCGCTTTTCCAGTGTTAAATATTTTCCTCAATATAGACCGCACCATGGCTCGGGATTTTAGTTTAATGATCCAAAGTATTGGCATGACCAGCGCCAGTATTTTTATTTTAAGTCACAAAGCTAACTCGCTTAAAACCTATAAACCTTTACTAGTCTTTATCCCTGTGGCTTTTGCTGGTTTTGTATTGGGGATGCAACTGCTGCAACAACTACCTGTATACATTATGCAAGCGCTGTTTTTAAGCCTGATCACCAGTTTTGCTGTGGTCTACAGCTTTGGTAAACACAGAGGCAGCAAAGCTACTTTAGACCTGAATAAACCCATGGATTTTGTCCTGTTGCTGCTGATGTTAGTGGCTGGAGGCATGTGCGCCAGTTTGTTTGGCACAGGCGCTGATATTATTTTGTATACCTTGTTGGTCACCCGTTTTCGGATGCAGGAAAAAGTCGCCACTCATATGAGCATTATGCTGATGGCTGCAATTAGTGTGCTTGGTTATGCCTACCGGCATTTTGTTGATCAGGGCTTAACTGGCTATCAGGTGCAAACCTGGTTATGTGCTTACCCTGTGGTATTGCTGATGGCTCCTTTGGGCGCTTATGTGCTGCACCGCATTAATAAAGAAATTATGTTGTATGCCATAGCTGTGCTGAATGTCGCTCAACTGCTGTATTTCCTCTGTTATAACCCTTCGGTCGATAAGCTGATTTGGGCTTGTGTATTCACTGTAGTGTTGTCGACTGGCTTTTATCTGTTAATCCGTAATCTGAGCCGCAAAGCTCTGATTGGTGAACCACCGCAGCTTGCGGTCTCACTTTAAGGGATCCAAAGAGTCTAACCATACGTATAGATAAACATTGATCCTAAGAGTCTGTGTTTATGTCCCGTTATTGTTTAATCACTGGTGCCAGTTCAGGTTTAGGCCGCGAACTGGCCATTCAATACGCTGATGAAGGTTGGCAGGTGATCGCTGTTGCTCGTTCTGTCAACGCGCTCAATGAACTGCACAACCAACACAACCGCATTCACGCTTTTCCTTTGGATTTGACCAACACAGAGCTGTTTTCGGCTGCTGTGGAGCAACTCGCCCAACAGATCCCGGCTTTGGATTTAGCGATTCTTAATGCGGGCAGCTGTGATTACGTCGATGCGACTAATCTACCTTTAGATACTTTCGACCGCACTATGGCACTGAATTTTCAGGCCCAGGTGGCGGCTGTGAAGTTGCTACTGCCTCTGCTGCAAAAATCGGAGCTGGGTACTTTGGCTGTCGTTAGCAGTCTGGCGCATTTGTTTCCATTTACCAAAGCACAGGCCTATGGCGCCAGTAAAGCAGCATTGAGTTACTTTGCTGACAGCTTAAGAGTGGATTTAACGGACTCTGGTGTGCGGGTTTGTCTGATTGAACCAGGTTTTGTTGACACGCCTTTAACGCAAAAAAATGATTTTAAGATGCCTTTTCTGCTGCAGGTTGAAGACGCGGCAGCTCGTATTCGTAAAGGTGTTGAGTCGCAGCAGCAACGTATACGTTTTCCAAAACGGCTGGTGTGGAGCCTGCATTTGTTGAACCTTTTACCTTATTCATTGCGCTGCAAAGTCGCGGCTGGGATGCGTCAGCCATGACAAGTATGAACTGGCCCGCCTTAATAGGTTTCAAGTTAAGTTGGTTTGCGCTGGTGTTGTTTCAGAACTTACTGATCATCCCTGTGCTGCTGTTTGTGCTTTGGTCCTTATGGCGCTGCAGTCAGGCTGAGCGTGTTGCCTGGTTAGGTCTGGCTGCCGTCGGGATAATGCTGGATTCGGTGTTGCAATACAGCGGAGTTTTAAGTTTTAGCGCTTCAGTCTGGTTACCAATGTGGATGCTGACTTTGTGGTTGGTTTTTAGTCTGGTTGTAGTACAGGTATTTTCGGTGTATTTGCAAAATTACTGGTTGGCAGCACTTATTGCCGCTGTGTCTGGTCCAATGGCTTATCTGGGCGGGGCCGCTTTAAGTGGTCAGATGCTGGTCAGCGGTACGATAGAGGCTTATCTGGCTCTTGCTTTGTGCTGGGGTTGTTATGGCGTTTTATCGGGATGGAGTAGAAAATTTTATGCGTAAGATTTTAGTGATAGCGACTTTTCTTTGCAGCTTAACTGCTCAGGCTATGCCAGATAACGTCAAACTGGTGGGGCAGGGCCAGTTCAGTTATTTATTCTGGGATTTATATCAGGCTCAGCTATATACCGCAGATGGCAGCTGGAGTAATTACCAGCAAAGCAGCCCTGTGGTACTCAAGCTAACTTACCAACGTGATATCAGCAAAGCGGATTTTATTGAAGCTACTGTTGATCAGTGGAAACATTTGCAAGGTAAGGTTTCGGCTCAGCATCAGGATTGGGCAAAGCAACTCGACAAACTTTGGACCGATGTGAAAAAAGGTGACCAGTTAAGTTGTGTTTTGTTGCCTGATAGCACAGCGCAGTTTTATTTTAATGACAAGCTACTGGGCGATATCACAGACCCTGCTTTTGGTCCGGCTTTTTTAGATATCTGGCTGTCAGATAAAACCTCAGCGCCGAAGCTCAGGAAAAAATTGCTTCAGCTTTGAGGGCAAAAAACGAGTTGGAATAGGCTTGCTATGCTGTTGCTGCATTAGACAGCGGCAGTAGAAAAAACAGCTTCAACATCATCTCAAACCCACTAATTTAGTTTCTGGTGTTTTTCATCTCATTTACTTTCAGTTTTGTGCCGGAATTACGCCGGCCTTTATTCTGTTTATTAATTATTCTGTCGATTAACAGCCTTAAAGAAGGTTGTCGCTGGAATTGCTCTTATTAAACAGCCAGATAGGGGGATGCGCTGCGTTTTGCTACTGATTTATTCCTGAGCTTAACTTGTCTGTTTTGTATGCAACTTTTTAAGTTGTTGATTTTTATCATAAATTTAACACTTGTGTTTTTTGCGGCAGATGCCAATTAACTCAGGCATTTCCCCGTTAAAAGCGGTTGACCCCAGTAAAAAATAACATTTATTATCCGCCGCCGTTTTGGGATAGCCCAAAATCAGGCGTGTTGTAACTTCAATCAACACCACTGTTGATTGCCGTAAAAACAGAGTCACTACACAGTGGCCCAGGGAGAAAAAATGTTTGTAAGTAGTAAGCTGTCAAAAGCAGTTAGTTTAGCTGTCGCTTTTGGCGCTGTGTCAGGCGTCACTTTTTCTGGTTCGGCACAAGCTCAGGATACTGAGAGTGTTGAACGTATTCAGGTTACAGGTTCGAGCATCAAACGTACCGATTTTGAAGGTGCATTACCAGTTCAGACTATTGATCGTGCTGCTATCGACCGTTCGGGTTTAGCAACAGCAGGTGACTTAATCCAGTCTATTCCGTCTATGCAAGGTTTCACCTCTGATGGTGACTCTGTTGGTGGCGGCGGTGGTGGTATGAAAACCGCTTCATTACGTGGTTTAGGTGCTGAATACACTCTTGTTTTGATCAACGGCCGCAGAATGGCACCACGTGGTTCAGGTTCTACTATCGACCTGAACTCTATTCCTTTAGCTGCTATTGAGCGTGTTGAAGTACTGACAGACGGCGCATCTGCTTTGTACGGTTCTGACGCTATTGCTGGTGTAGTCAACTTTATAACTAAAGATGATGCTCAGGGTGTGAATGTTTCTGCCCGTTACAGCAAGCCTGAAGAGAAAAATGGCACCAGCGACAATTTCTCTATCACAGGTGGTTTCGGTGATTTTGATGCTGATGGTTACAACGTACTGTTATCTTACAGCCGTGATTCTCAGGAACAGCTGAAGGCTACGGATCGTGATTTTGCTAAAACAGGTATCATCCCGTTCAGCGTCAACGACAAAGACTATTATTACGTTGCAGGCTCGCCAAACGCTATCCCTGCAAACGCCCGTTATGTGTACACTGGTGCAGATGGTAAATCAGTAAACTCAGCTGCATTTAACCCGTACGCAAAACAAAATGGTGCTTGTGCGCCAGATAACTTCGAGTCTGCTGGTTTATGTCAGTATGACTACACTACTACTGTAGAAATTCTGCCAGAAAGTGAACGTGATTCATTTATGCTGGGCACTGATATTGCACTGGGCGAAGACACAAAATTCTTTGCTGATGTAATGTATTCTGATTTCTCTCAGACCACCCGTATTGCTCCTAACGCGACTGGTTTCTTCTCATTAGATAAAGATTCAGCTTTAGCTCAGCAATATGTAATGCCTTATGTTGATCCGGCTCATCTGGCTTCTGTGACTTCTGTGCAAGCACAATGGCGTGCATTACCGCTGGGTGGCCGTGCTACCGAGTGGAACACCAAATCGACTCATATCGTCAGTGGTATCGAAGGTGTTATCGACGAGATCGACTACTCAGCTGCTTTCACTTACTCAAAAAATGATACTGATGAGAACGTTGCTGGTGGATACCCCATCTATGACAAGTTCATGGACGCCGTCAGTTCTGGTCTGGTCAACGTATTTGAAACTCCGGATAAAATCAGTGCTGAAGGCCTGCAGGCACTGCAGGATTCTCAGTACTTCGGTAACTGGAGCAATGAGACCACTGAAGTCAAAGGTGTGGATCTGAAAGCTTCTACTCCGGTCTATTCTCTGCCTGCTGGTGATATCTATATCGGTACTGGTGTTGAATTCCGTAACACCAACTACGTCAGTTCTCTGGCTGATGCGAACAAACAGGATCTGCTGTTGGGCGCAAACATTGGTTCAGAGTATGACTTAAGCCGTGACAACTACGGTGGTTTTGTCGAAGTGATAGTTCCGGCTCTTGAGGATCTGGAACTGACAGGTGCTGTGCGTTATGACAACATCGGCGAAGTAGAATCTGACTTCGTTTATAACGAAGACGGTATTGCAACTCCGGGCAGCAACACGATAAACGACTCCATGAATGACACGACGTACAAGCTGGCGCTGCGTTACAACGCAACTGAAGACTTGTTATTGCGTGCTTCAACTGGTACTGGCTTCAAAGCTCCATCTATGCTGGATTTAGCTCAGCCTAAAGCTCCGTTTGGTGTAACAAGTGGTGCTTATCTTTGCCCATTCGCTGGTACCTCAGATCCATTGGCTGAAGTATGTAGTGTGTCTCCACAGCAATTTGAAGCTTTTAATCAGGGTAACCCGAACTTAAAACCAGAAGAGTCAAAACAGTACACCTTCGGTTTTGTCTACGCACCTGATAATAACTTCAGCTTCAGTCTGGATTACTGGAATATTGAGCTGACGAATATGGTGACTTCAGTCACTGAAGCTCAGATCGTTGCAGATCCAGAGCGCTACCGTCATCTGTATACTACCAAAACCAACAAAGCGACTGGTCAGGAAGAGCTGGCAATCATTTTTGAAAGCATCAACGTCGGTCAATCCAAAAACACTGGCCTTGACTGGGATTTAACTGTGGGTAATGACTTATCTTTTGGTCGTTTAACTACTACTTTGGCTGGTACTTACGTACTGGACAGCGAATATACCCGCCCAGGTACTACTGATGACTGGATCAGCAGCTTAGGTCGTTTTGGTGATGACAATAAGGTTGTATTCAGAACTTTAGCTAAATTCACTAACACCTTAACTCACGGTGATTTTACTCACAGTGCAACACTGAACTACCGCAGCGGTTATGAAGATCAGGCGCAGTCTGCTGATAGCCGGTATGTGCGTTTAGATTCTGTTAATGGTGAAGGTGTAGACATTCAGTTAAGTGTTCCGTCTTACGCTACGATCAACTATCAGACTAAGTACCAGGCGATGGAAGCTTTGGGTGTGACCTTCGGTATCAACAACTTATCTGATCGTGCTCCTCCATTGTCTTTACGTTCAGGTGGTGCTGGTCACCAGGTGGGTTTCGACCCTCGTTACACTGACGTTTATGGCCGTACCTTCTATTTAGGTCTGGACTACAAGTTCATGTAACTTGATAACAAGTGAAGGGAGATTTCTGTTGATAACAGAAGTTTCCCTGAACCAAAGAAAAACCCCACTGCGTGCAGTGGGGTTTGTTTTTTAACAGCTACAGATTATTTTTTCTGTTGAATAAACTGGATCAGTTTTGCTGCGATTTCAGTATTGTCCTGAAAACCAGCGAATACTTGTTTATCTGCGCCATACGCCAAAACTGGTACGTCAGCCGCGGTATGACCACCGCTGGTCCAGCCTGTGGTGGAGTGATGATCAATACGTTGTTTCACAGCGACAGCCAAAGCTTTCTGCCCTTCAGCCCGTGCTTTACTCAACAACTGTTGCTCATCAGCGCTCAACTCCAAACCTGTTAAACCCAACCATGCCTGATACAACACCTTGTCATCTTTCAGTGCTAACAATTGGCCAGCTATGTAGTCGCCAGAATGTTTTACTTTCTTAATCACATCCCGTTTCCAGCTGTAGTTGCCGTTCGCACCTAAAGATAAACCGCCGGTTTCGTGATCTGCTGTCACCACCAGAATAGTATCAGGGTGACTATCCACATAAGCTTTAGCTACTTTTATAGCCTCACCAAAATCATGCATTTCAGCCATGGCACAAGCGATGTCGTTGGCATGACCACACCAGTCAATCTGGCTGCCTTCAATCATCACAACAAAACCTTTTTCGGCCGGAGACAACAGCTCCAGTGCTTTTTCTGTCATTTGTTTTAATGGCAGAGGTTCAGGATTATCCAGCGCACTGACGAAGCCTTTAGGTGCAAATAAACCTAAAGCGGGCAGCTTATTCAGCGCTTTTAAGCCAGTCCAGCTGTCCGCGTACTGGTATCCAGCTTGTTTAAATTCTTCGACCAGATTACGGTCTTTACGAACAAAATAGCTTGTACCGCCACCGAGCATTAAATCGGCAACGATCTGGCCATTCACTTTATTGTCGATGTAATCATCCGCTATCTGATCGTAGTTTTGACGGCTTTTATCATGCGCCAGAAAACCGGCAGGAGTGGCGTGGTTAATTTGTGCTGTCACCACTACACCAGTCTGCATACCTTTGGCTTTGGCTATTTCCATCATAGTCGTCAAAGGTTTGTGGTCGTGATCAACAGCAATAGCACCATTGTAAGTCTTGTGTGTGCTGGACAATGCAGTAGCAGCTGCTGCTGAGTCTGTGACTACTGTATCGTCATCAGGGTAGGTGCTGGCATTGCCTATCCATAAGTCGTCAAACACCGTACGTTCGACTACTTTGGTGTCCGGGTTATCCATATAGTAGCGGTACGCTGCTAAATAGGCTGGGCCCATACCATCACCAATCATATAAATAACGTTTTTTGGAGCGGCAATTGCAGAGAAAGATGCACAAGTAAGGCAAGCGATACTGATTAAACTTAGTTTTTTTAACATAGGAAAGCTCTGTGAATGGCTAAAAATCTGGTGTTACCAGAACCAATTGGGTGAGATTATCTTACGTCAGTGACTAAATTATGACAAAACTGTAAATCGTCTAAACGCGACCAACAGACGTAAAAGCAGGATTGAAAGGTGTAAAGGCGAAACTTTAGATATAAGTGTTGCGGACCTGATCACGCATGGCTTAGAGTAAGAATGGAACTTAAGCTGTTACACCTAATCTAACAGCCGTGTAGTTAACGAGGTAAAAAAAGTCATGAGTAAGAAGTTTGTAGTTGTTGCTTTGAGTCTGATGATGTTGGCAGGGTGCGCCAGTTATCCTGAACAGGTTCGAATCGCTGACAATGTGGCATTAACCAGCTATGAAAATGCGGCGCAACAAAATATTGATTTTGGTACAGCCCGCTGGAGCGGTGTTATTGCTGAAATCAGCAATAAAGCCAATCAAACCCGTCTGGAAGTGGTGTATTTTCCCTCTGGCAGCAATGGACGTCCTGCAGTTTCCGATCAAACCAAAGGCCGTTTTGTGACTTACATCAAAGGCTTTTTAGACCCTATGGTGTATCAGCGTGGTAAGTCCGTGACTGTACTTGGTGAATTAACCCGTCCAGAAATGGGTAAAGTAGATGAATACGAATACCGTTACCCGGTGATTAAAGATGCCACCGTGTATTTATGGCCAAAACAGGAAGAGCGGGTAGAAGTCATGGATACCTGGCCTATGATTCGCCCATATTCTTATCCTTACTACTGGGGTTATGGCCCTGGTATACGTGTTCGTACCGTTACAAAACCACATTCGATAACACAAGGCCCAGTTCATGTTGACAATAATAAACAGAATAAAGTGCAACCTTAATGTCGTTTTACTTTCTGCTGCGCTATGTAGCGCCGCCGCTGTAGCTGAAACTCCCTCCGCACCAGATTTAACTGCGTTAGCAGAACATTCATTTCGAAGTGCGGAAGATAAAGCCAGGAACAAATACCGCCATCCGGTAGAAACACTGAATTTTTTTGGTATTAAGCCAACCATGTCAGTGCTGGAGATCTGGCCAGCACGTGGTTGGTATACCGAGATTCTTGCTCCTTATTTAAAAGATCAGGGCAAGTTGAGTATCGCCAATTTTCGTGTGGATGATGGCACTATGCAGGACGACAGAAAAATTTTCTGGAGTCGGATCAGCGAAAAACTCAGCCAGCGTATTCTGAAACACAAAGATCATTTTGGCACTGTTCAACAAACTGAATTTGATCCTCCTGGTTACATGTATCTGGGCTTAACTCAACAATACGATATGGTGCTGAGTTTCCGCAACGCCCATATCTGGAATGAACAAGGCTACCTGCTGGATGTATTCCGCGCCGTATTTGATGTACTCAAGCCCGGTGGTGTATTTGGCATAGTGGAGCACAGAGCCAGTCGTGTTTCTGAGATTTCCAGTTCTGCCGTTGAAGGGTATCTGGACGAATCTTATATTATTGCTGTAGCCGAACAGGCTGGTTTTGCCCTGCAGGCGAAATCTGAAATCAATGCCAATCCAAAAGACACTAAAGATTATCCAAAAGGTGTTTATGCTCTACCTCCAACCTTAGCTATGGGCACGGTAGACCGTGCTAAATATCTGGCTATAGGTGAAAGTGATCGCATGACCTTAAAATTCGTCAAGGCCGCCAGCGAATAATGCAGGCGGTGACGTTCCCGCTGCCCGCTTTGTCTATAGCAGGCTGGCAGCATGGTCCAACCCAACAAAAAGTAACTCTGTGCCTGCATGGCTGGCTGGATAACGCCGATAGTTTTTTACCTCTTACTGCCCATTTACCACAACTGAACCTAGTTGCTATTGATTTACCTGGCCATGGTCAGTCAGAACATCGCAGTGCTGATGCGCATTACCACTTTTTGGATTGGATTTACGATGTAGCAACGCTGGTTAAAACTGCGGGCTGGCAACAGGTAGATATTATCGGTCATTCGATGGGCGCTATGATTGGATCTGTGTTGGCTGCCGTGATGCCGCAAATGGTGCACAAGCTGGTGCTGATCGACAGTATAGGGCTGGTGACTGGCGAGGCCAGCAACATAACAAGTCAGGTTCGCAGCGCAATTAACCACAGATGGCAAAGCCCAAATAAACAAAAACCAGTGTACAGCGATCTACAAAGCGCAGCGCTTGCCCGCCAAAGTCAAAGCGATTTTGATTTGGCTTCTGCTTTAATTCTTGCAAAACGTGGCACAACGCCTTGCCCTGGCGGACTCACCTGGTCTGCAGATATGCGCTTACGGGAATCTTCCGCTTACCGTTTGTTGCAACCACAAGCGATGCAACTGCTAAAAGATATTCAATGCCCGGTTTTGGCTATTCTGGCAAAAGATGGCCTGCAGATGATGCAACAGGCGCGACAAGAGTATCTGCATTGTTACCAGCAGTTGGAACTGATTGAGCTGACAGGCGGTCATCATTGTCATATGACTCAGCCAGAGCCAACAGCCAACGCAATTCGTCAATTTTTACTGTCCTGATTGTTTTTTATGCTCTGAAATCCTGCAGAGCACCCTTGCGGGCCAGCTAAAGCTGTTAAAAATCGTTCCTGACGATTTTTTATGCTCTGCAATCCTGCAGAGCACCCTTACGGGCCAGCTAAAGCTGTTAAAAATCGTTCCTGACGATTTTTTATGCTGTTATAGTCGGGGTCAGAACTGCTGGTTCCGCAGACAATTGTTAAATGAAAGCAATTGTGGGATGATGCAGGATTAGAGTAAAAACTCAGTGCCATTTTGCAGCAGATTTTTTCTATGTCTGTACAAAGGGCCAAAGCACTAACTATAACTACTATAACTAAAAAATAATAAATACCACGAGGAGAGGACAGTGGATCGAGTCTGGGCAAAAAATTATCCTGAAGGCGTTCCGACAGATATCAATGCTGATCATTACGCATCACTACTAGAAGTTTTTGATGAGAGTATCAAAGACCATGCTGAAAAAACCGCCTACATCAATATGGGCAAAAGCATTACGTACGCAGAACTGGACCAACTGAGTTTAAAGTTCGCGGCTTATTTACAGCAGCAATTGGGCCTGAAAAAAGGTGATGCTGTTGCTGTGATGATGCCAAATCTGTTGCAATACCCTGTTTGTATTTTGGGTATATTGCGGGCGGGTTGTGTGGTCGTTAACGTCAATCCACTGTACACGCCTCGTGAATTAGAGCACCAACTGCTCGACTCACAAGCCAAAGCTATTGTTATTGTCGAAAACTTCGCTCATACCTTGTCTGATGTGCAGAATAAAGTGAAGCTTGAGCATGTGATCCTGACTCATATGGGCGATATGTTAGGCTTGCTTAAAGGCACTATCGTCAATCTGGTGGTTAAGCATGTCAAAAAGCTGATCCCTGCTCATAATCTGAAAAAATACGTCACTTACAAAGCTGTTATTGCTGCTGGTAACGCTGCCGCGTACAAAAAGCCTGTAGTGGTCGGAGAAGATTTAGCTTTCCTGCAGTACACAGGGGGCACTACAGGTGTATCTAAAGGCGCTATGCTGACGCACCGCAATATGATCGCGAATCTGGAACAGGCCGATGGCTGTATAGGCCCTCTGCTGACTCACGGCAAAGAACTCGTAGTTACCGCATTACCGCTCTACCATATCTTCGCATTAACGGCTAATTTCCTGGTCTTTATGAAGTATGGTGGTACAAACCTTTTGATCACCAACCCAAGGGATATGCCGAACTTTGTCAAAGAACTAGCGAAGTATCCTTTCTCTGTTATTACGGGCGTAAATACGCTATTTAATGGCTTACTGAATACTCCTGGTTTCGCCCAGCTGGATTTCAGTAACATGAAACTGGCATTGGGTGGTGGTATGGCCGTACAACGCCCTGTGGCAGAGCGCTGGCAGAAAGTCACTACAACCCGTTTAGTTGAAGGTTATGGTTTAACTGAATGCGCGCCTCTGGTCACCGTCAGTCCTTATAACCTGCCAGCTTATAACGGCAGCATAGGTTTTCCTGCACCTTCCACTGATATCAAGCTGGTGAATGATGACGGTGTTGAAGTTGCCGCTGGCGAAGCTGGTGAAATGTGGGTGAAAGGCCCGCAGGTGATGAAAGGCTACTACAACAGACCGGATGAAACTTTAAAGGTACTGAATGCAGAAGGCTGGTTAGCCACAGGGGATATAGCCCGTGTGGATGACGAGGGTTTCTTCTACATAGTCGATCGCAAAAAAGACATGATTTTAGTCTCAGGTTTTAACGTCTATCCAAATGAGATTGAAGAAGTAGTCGCGATGAACGACAAAGTGTTGGAAGTGGCTGCTGTTGGTGTTCCAAACGAAGCCACTGGCGAAGCTGTGAAGATATTTGTGGTGAAAAAAGACCAGAGCCTGACAGATGCTGAATTAATTCAACACTGTAAGGAACGTTTGACGGGCTATAAAGTACCGAAGCTGGTAGAATTCCGCACTGAATTGCCAAAAACGAACGTGGGTAAAATCTTAAGGCGGGAGCTGAAAGGTTAATCCAGAAAAACCGGCTTTGGCCGGTTTTTTTATGCTGAAGACTTGGCTAAAGAAATAGAAAGAGACAATCAAGGATTTAAAATGACGTATCAGCTTATTACCTCCTCCTCTGCTTTAGCTGCTTTTTGTGCGCAAGCCGCCAGTGCCGAAGTGTTAGCTGTTGATACCGAATTTGTCCGTCAAACTACTTTATATCCAAAGCTTGGTTTAATTCAGCTGTTTGATGGAAAGCAACTGGCCTTGGTTGATCCTTTAGCTATTGATGACTGGAGTTCATTGCAACAGCTGTTTGCTAATCCTGCCGTGTGTAAAGTGGTGCACTCCTGCAATGAAGATTTAGAAGCCTTAGCTACTAAAAATTTGTTACCTATATTGCCTCTGATCGATACTCAACTTGCTGCAGAATTAGCAGGTTGGGGCGGTAGTCAGGGCTATGCCAAACTGGTGCAAAGAGTCTGCGCTATTGAGCTGGATAAAAGTGAATCCCGCACTGACTGGATAGCGCGGCCTTTATCTGCACTGCAACTGGACTATGCCGCCAAAGATGTAGAGCATTTGCTGGACGTGTATCAGGCGCTGAAAACTGAGCTGGTCGCAAAAGGCCAATACGAGCTGTTGCTTGCTGAAGGTGAACATTTAATAGCGCGCCGTTCTTTTGGTTTACCTTTGTCCTTTCGTCATCTGGAACTGAAAAACAGTAATCTGCTGACGCCACGTGAGCTGGCCATTTTGCGTGAACTGGTGATTTGGCGTCAGGACTATGCGCAGCAGCACGATATGGCGCTGGGTTTTATCTTTAAAGATCATCATTTATTGGATATCGCCAAACGCCGTCCTGGTAGCCTGGAGTCGATGTTTAATATCCCTGAATTACCTGGCCGTGAAGTGCGTCGCCACGGCAAAACAGTGTTAGCCCTGATTGAACAAGCCAAAGCTTTACCACTGGAACAATGCCCGCAGCCTTTTTATCACACCGATGTATTTTTGGGTTTTAAAGAAGAGCTGCAAAAAATTACCGATGCCATTAAAGCTGCTGCTAAAGCGTCCGGTATTCCAGCTGAATTTATGGCCGTGCGTCGTCAAAGCACAGAGTTCTTTAACTGGTGCTGGCGTGTCAGTGACGAAGACAGAGCGCAATTGCCAGTTCCTGAGTTTTTACGTGGCTGGCGCCGTGAGGTGTTAATCAACCATTTGCCTGTTCCTGCCCATGTTCAATCACTGATCTAAACTCGTTATTGTTACGTAGTACGGCGCTGTTTTTACTATGGTTTAGTGCATTTTTTTGGCTAAACCCTGCTGTTTTTTTCACAAATCTGCACTGATCGTTCGAAAAAACCTGCTCGTAACCCTTTTGCTACATCAACAATCAAAAGGGTAAAAAAATGATGAAATTGACAATGAAGTCGCTCGCAATGGGCGCAGCCTTTTTATTGCTCGGCTGTAACGATTCCGACAATAATTTACCACTAATACCCGAAAAACCCTCCAGTGTGTCCGTGAAGGTGGTACATGCGGTGTCAGATGCACCTGATGTGTCAGTCAGCCGCTCGGCTGGTGTGGTTATACCAAACTTAGCTTTTGGCGCTGTGGCTGATCCTCTGGTGGCAAATCCGGGAGACTTTGTGTTAGCTGTGGATGCCAAATTGCCAGGTGATGCTGTGGCAAGAGTTATTCCTGAGACGACACTAGCCTTGGCTGAAGCAACGGATTATGTGGTTTTCGCTGCAGGTAAAGCGGCAGACAGCAGTATTGAACCTATAGTGGTGTCTTTGCCACAAGCTGCAGTCACCAGCGGCAATGTTCGTCTGCGGGTTGTGCATGCAGCAGCATCTGCTCCTACCGTAGATGTGCACCTGACAGCTCCTGCTGCTGAGTTATCAGCAGGCACAGTCGCTGCTACCTTAGCATTTAGTGACGCCACTGGAGACGTTACAGTGTCAGCGGGTGACTACAGAGTTCGTATCACTCCGGCAGGTGATTTAACGACTGTGGTCTATGACTCAGGCACAGTCGCCTTAGCTTCAGCTTCTGACTTAACTATTGCAGCTTTGGATAGCCGCTTTGCCGGAGCTTCACCAGTGTCTTTATTGGCATTAGTGCAAGGTGGCAATACCAGTCTTGAGCTATTAGACCAAGCTTCTGTATCAGCAGTGCGAGTAGTGCACGATGTATCAGATGCACCTGCTGTTGATGTGTTAGTAGATGGTGCAGAAGCCATAAATGCTTTAGCTTTTCCAAACTTTACCGATTACGCTGAATTAACGCCAGACATGTACAACGTAAAAGTGGCTGCAGATGCGGATAACTCCGTGGTCGTCATTGATGCTGATCTGGAGCTGGACGCTGGCGCTTATTACACAGTGCATGCAGTAGGTTCTTTAACTGAAGACAGTATTGAGCCTTTAGTGGTGATGGATAACCCACGTCGTATCGCGACTGCAGCGCAAATCCGTGTGATCCATGGTTCCAGCCTGGCAGGCCCGGTAGACGTTTACCTGACTGCTAATTCAGACATTTCCGCAGCCACAGCAGCGCTGAGCAATGTGCCTTTTAAAGCCGACTCAGGTTATATCCAAGTGCCGGCAGGCGATTATTTTGTCACTGTGACACCAGCAGGCAGCAAAACAGCAGCCATAGGTCCTGTGGCAATCACATTAGATGCAAACAATATCTATACAGCAGTAGCTCGCGATGGGGCAGGGTTAACAGCGGATCTGGGATTGATCCTGTTGGATGACTTTAATAACTAACAAATAAAAATGGGGTCAGATCACATTGTTAACAGTTAACAATGTGATCTGACCCCATTTTCAATTACTTCTTATCGTCTGGGAAAGTGACGTTTAATTCCAGCACAGACAGTTGATCTGAGCTTTTCTCCAACGACACCGATACCTGATCGTCAGCTATATCCACATACTTGCGGATCACGGCCAGAATATCGCGCTCCAGCTGCGGTAAATAATCCGGGCTGTTGCGTCTGTTGCGTTCATGGGCAACGATAATTTGTAACCGCTCTTTGGCTGTTGAAGCGGTATTTTTTTTCGTTGAACGGAAATAATCCAATAACGACATTCGCTTAGCCTCCAAATATACGTTTCAGCAAGCCTTTTTTCTCAACATTCAAGAAACGGAAAGGCACTTCTTCGCCAAGCAAGCGGGCGACCGTGTCTAAATAGGCCTGACCAGCATCGCTGTCCTGATCCAAAATTACAGGCTGACCTGAGTTCGACGCGTTTAATACGGCTTGTGATTCAGGGATCACACCCAGCAGTTTTATCGCCAGAATTTCGCCGACGTCTTCGACACTCAGCATCTCACCTTTGACTACGCGCTCAGGGTTGTAGCGAGTTAACAGCAAGTGTTCTTTAATACCTGGTAAACCTTGTTCAGCACGACGTGATTTGCTGCTCAGCATACCTAAAATACGGTCTGAATCACGTACTGACGATACTTCAGGGTTGGTCACAACCACAGCTTCATCGGCAAAGTACAACGCCATCATAGCGCCTGATTCAATACCAGCAGGTGAGTCACAGATGATGTAATCAAATTCTTCAGCCAGTTCGTTCAGAATGCGTTCTACGCCTTCTTTACTCAAAGCATCTTTATCACGGGTTTGTGAAGCAGGCAGAATAAACAGGGTGTCGATACGTTTATCTTTGATCATCGCCTGTTTTAAATTCGCTTCACCGTTAATCACGTTAACGAAGTCGTATACAACACGACGCTCGCAGCCCATGATTAAATCCAGGTTTCTTAAACCTATATCGAAATCGATAATCACGGTTTTAAAACCGCGCATCGCGATGCCTGTACCAATAGCCGCGCTTGACGTAGTTTTGCCTACGCCACCTTTACCTGATGTAACAACAATGATTTTTGCCATCGCAAAATATCCTTAAAGCAAATCTGCTAAAACCAACTTATCGTCCTGCAACCCAATGCAAGCCGACTTACCCCAATATTCGCCTTGCAGACTGTCACTGAGCCAGTAACTTCCGGCTATGGAGATCAGTTCAGCTTCCAGCTTGTGACAAAACACGCGTTTTTGACTATCTCCGGCAGCGCCTGCTATGGCTTTACCCCGCAGCGTACCGTAAATATGTATATTTCCATCGGCTATAACTTCAGCGCCGGCACCTACAGTACCACGGATCACTAAATCTGCACCTTTGGCATAAATTTGTTGGCCGGAGCGAATATTTTGCTCCACCACTTTGGTTTCCATTACAGGAGCCGCAATTGCCGCTTCTGTTTTGGTTTCTTTTTCTTTTGTTTCTTTAGCCGGTGTTTTGCTTTTGCTCAGTTGTAATGAGGCTAAACCAGCGGCCTGAGCCACTTTTTTCAGTTCAGCTGAAGCACCACATACACCCACTAATACCAGCTCAAGTTCTTTGAAAACTTGCGCAATAGCTTCGAAATCAGGAGCTTGAGTAACAGACTCGACATTAATCACCACAGGTGCGCGGTAAAAAAAGGCAGGAGCTTGTGCCAGTTTTTGTTGCAGCTGAGTTTTTACTGCAGCAGCGGACAGGTCCTGACAATACAACACAGACAGTGGAAACAAACTGCCTTTTAATTCAAAGGAATGATCAGACATAGCTCAAAATGCGCACTTTATTATTTGTTTAATGACGGCAAAAATACGTGTCAGCCTTTGCTTGCTTGGTACGCAAGGCTGGTGCTTCATGTTATAGTTTGCGCCCCTGTTAGGCAAGTTAGTAAGAGTAGTTTTTGTCCTATGTTATGTGTTGTTTATAAAAGTCCAAAGATGGACCAAACCTATTTATACGTATTGCGCCGCGATGACTTTAGCGCTGTACCTGAAGCCTTACTTAAAACCTTTGGTAAACCACAACTGGTCACGCTGATTAATTTGGCGACCAAAAGCAAATTAGCCCATGCAGATATCGATAAGGTCAGACATCAACTGACAGAGCAGGGTTTTTATTTACAGTTGCCTCCGCCGCCTGAAGATTTACTTAAAGCGCATAAAGAGAGCCAGCCAAACAAGGAGTAACCTATGAAGTTGACTCAAGTTGCAGTCATTGTGGTCAGTGGCTTATTACTGTCTTGCACCAGCACAGTGTCGGGCAAAGCCCAGACCAAAACTGAAGCGGTAAAAACAGCGCCTGCTGTTAAAACACAAGCTGGGCAAAAAACTCAGGCTGCTGTAGCTGCAACAGCAACAGCTTTACCAGCACAAGCTGTTGTGAATAAAGGTAGTTTTGAACAATACGCAGCATCTTTAAAGCAGGAAGCCTTACAAAAGGGCTATGCCAAAACTCTTGTCAATGACGTATTTGCCAGCTTAAAGCATTACCAGTCTGCAGTGGTTGCTGATAAAAAACAGCCTGAATTTACTGAGACTTTAGACACTTATTTACCAAAACGTATCAGTAAACAACGTATCTCGCTGGCACGTAAATATTACAAAGAAAACCAAAAAGAACTTGAAGCTATAGGTAAAAAATACGGCGTACAGCCGCGTTTTATCGTTGCCTTGTGGGGACTGGAAAGCAGCTTTGGCAAAATTATGGGCAACTACTCAGTGCCTTCGGCTTTAGCCACTATGGCCTATGACGGTCGTCGTGAAGCCTTTTTTAAAGCCGAGTTTTTTCTGGCATTGGATATTCTGCAGCAAGGCCACGTCAAATTAGCGGATATGAAAGGCTCATGGGCCGGTGCTATGGGCCAAAGTCAGTTTATGCCAAGTGCTTTTATGTCCTACGCTCAGGATGGTGACGGTGATGGTCATATCAATATCTGGCAAAGCCGCTCTGATGCTTTTGCCTCTATTGCCAATTATTTAAAAACCCGGGGCTGGGACAATAGTCAAACCTGGGGCAGAGAAGTAAAAGTACCAAAAAACTTTGATTTCTCTTATGTGATCCCAAAAGGCAGCAAAGACAGAACTCAGTGGCTGCAGTGGTGGGCTAAATCTGAACGCTCTTTAGCGGCCTGGCAAACTTTAGGGGTCCGGACTACTGAAGGTAAAGCATTGCCAACACGGGATCTAAAAGCTGCATTGGTGATGCCGGATGACGAACATGGTCGGGTTTATCTGGCGTACAGTAACTACCAAACGCTGATGCACTGGAACCGTTCTTATTATTTTGTCACCAGCGTAGGTTATCTGGCTGATTTAATAGTGGCGGAGGATAAAGCATGAGTTATCAGCATAAAAATATGCAGGGGCATGCCATCGACCTGCCTTTAGGCAAAGTGCTTTGTATAGGCCAGAATTATCAGGACCATATAGCTGAGATGAACAGCAAAACGGCACCAGAGGCGCTGTTTTTTATCAAACCCAGCACAGCTCTGGTCGATATCAATCAGCCTTTTCTGATCCCACAACACTTAGGTGCTGTGCATAATGAAACTGAGCTGGCTGTGCTGATTAAAGCGCCTTTAACTAAAGTGACACCAGAGCAAGTGCTGGACGCAGTTTGGGGTTATGGCCTGGCACTGGATTTAACGCTACGGGATCAGCAAAAGAAATTAAAAGAGCTGGGTCGGCCCTGGGAGATAGCCAAAGGTTTTGATGGCGCTTGCCCTGTCTCCGGTTTTATTGCTGCTGATGAACTGGGTGATGTACAACAGTTGCAGTTTAGCCTGACGGTGAATGGTGAACTACGCCAGCAAGGCGATACCCGTATGATGATCCGTTCTGTGACTCAAATCATCAGCGAAATGTCGCAGTTTTTTACTTTGTTACCGGGCGATTTGGTACTGACAGGTACACCAGCTGGTGTGGGGCCACTTTATAGCGGCGATCAGTTAGAATTAGCTCTGGCTAACAAGCTACATATGAAGACGTCAGTACGCTGACAGAGAGGTTGAAGTGTTAACAACAAAATTCTGGGAAACAAAAAGCCTGGAACAAATGACAATTGAAGAGTGGGAAGCTGTCTGTGATGGCTGCGCTAAATGTTGTCTGAATAAATTTATTGATGATGAAGACGAAGAGGCCGAGGGCCCAACCGACTACATTAAACCGGATGAACAAATCCATTTTACCAATATCGCCTGCCGTTATTTGGACAGTCACAAATGCGCCTGTACTGTCTATGAAAAACGCACTGTTCTGGTACCGGATTGCGTGAAGCTGACTCAGGATAATTTAAAAGACATCTTTTTTATGCCAAACAGTTGCAGCTACCGCCGTTTGCATGAAGGTCGGGGTTTACCGTCCTGGCACCCGCTGTTGAACAACGGCAAAAAAAGCCTGATGCATAAAAAGCAAATGTCGGTACGGAATAAAACCATTTCTGAAGACATGGTCGATATGGAAAAATTTGAAGACTACATAGTCACCTGGGCTATAAACGATCTGGATTAAGTCGTTTCAGTTGGTGTTCAGTTCAGTGTGGAAGAATGGCAGATTTTTTGATTAGAGGGTGGTGGTTGTGCAAGAAGCCATGCAGATTTTGCATCAGTTAAGACAGTTAATGGCCACTTTTAGTCCGGCCATAGTGCAGATGGTGATCAGTGCAATCATCATTTTGATTTACATAGTTTTGAGCCGTCGTATTGCGCCTTTTGTCTACCGCACTATAGCTGCCAGCGTATTAAAAGATGAAATGAACCGCCGCGCTTTAGTGGTGTTTCATATTCTGCTGTTTTTACTGCTGGTTGTTGTTCTGAGTGTGGTGTGGGGCATCGACATCAAAGGTTTGCTGGTTCTTGCCTCCTCAATGATAGCAGTGATAGGTGTGGCGTTATTCGCCGCCTGGTCATTGCTGAGCAACATCACCGCCTTTTTTATCATGTTAGGCCAGCGTAATTTTGCGCCTGGTGCTGAAGTAAAAATTATCGATGGTGCGAACCATGTCGAAGGCAAAGTGGTGGAAATCAATTTGTTCAGTACAGTATTACTGACAAAAAACAACGAACAGATTGTTTATCCGAATAATCTGATCGTGTCCCGTCCTGTGATAGTGCAGCATCAGTTCAGAGCGGATAAAAACAAAATGGTAAACAGATGGCGGCGTAGACACCCTGATCACCGCTAACCTGAAATTGGGGTCAGAGTAAAATTAATTGCCCGGCA
>JAHIWM010000254.1 GCA_018815765.1 Gammaproteobacteria bacterium
ATTAATACCATTGGTGGTTATGTCCGCGAATATCAGGTATCGCCTGACCTGGTTAAATTGCTGGCTTTTAAACTGACGTTGGATGATTTGGCGCAAGCGCTGGAGCAAAACAACAGCAATGTCGGCGCTGGTTATATTGAACGGAACGGCGAGCAGTGGCTGATCCGATCGCCAGGTCAGCTGAAATCCTTAGAGGACATTAGCCAATTGGTGATCGCCAAACGCGACGATGGCCCGGTCAGGGTCAAAGATGTAGCTGATGTCGCTATAGGCAAACAACTGCGCACTGGCGCTGCTACACAGGATGGCAACGAAGTGGTACTGGGCACAGTGATGATGCTGGTGGGGCAAAATAGCCGCACTGTGTCACAGCAAGTCGCCAGTCGGCTTGATGAGATCAACTTACGTTTACCTGCAGGCGTTATCGCTGAAGCCAATTACAACAGAACGACATTGGTGGATAAAACCATTCAAACAGTGGAAACCAACTTGCTGGAAGGTGCTGTGTTGGTGGTGGTGATCCTGTTTTTATTTCTCGGCAATGTCAGGGCTGCACTCTTAACAGCACTGGTGATCCCACTGAGTATGCTGTTTGCTATCAGCGGTATGGCGGCCAATAAAATGAGCGGTAACCTGATGAGTTTAGGCGCGATAGATTTTGGCCTGATTGTCGACGGCTCCGTCATAGTGGTCGAAAACTGCTTACGCCAATTGGGTTTAGCTCAGCATCAGCAAGGCCGTTTGCTTAGCTTAAAAGAACGTTCTGCTGTGGTATTAGCAGCCACCAAAGAAGTGATGACACCCGCTATGTTTGGGGTTTTTATTATTATGCTGGTGTACCTGCCGATTTTTGCTTTAAGTGGCGTTGAAGGCAAAATGTTCCAGCCTATGGCTTTTACCGTTATAGCAGCCTTGTTAGGTGCTTTAGTGCTGGCTATTACCTTTATTCCTGCTTCTATTGCCTTGTTTGTCAGTGGCAAAATTTCGGAAAAAGAAAATGCTCTGATGTTGGCACTTCGCCGTGGCTACCAACCTCTATTGGCGCTATCTATCAAAACACCCTTGTTGGTATCTGGTGTTGCGATACTGCTGCTGACCACTGCTTTATGGTCGGCCAGTAAAATGGGCTCGGAGTTTTTGCCTCAACTGGATGAAGGTGATATTGCCATGCATGCCTTGCGTATTCCCGGCACCAGCCTGAGCCAGTCGGTACAAATGCAAATGCAGCTCGAAGCGGATATCGCCACTTTGCCTGAAGTAGCTCGAGTGTTTTCAAAAATTGGCACACCCGAAGTGGCGACAGACCCTATGCCACCTAATGTCGCCGATACTTTTATTATTATGAAAAACCAGCAGGACTGGCCCAATCCGGCGAAAAGCAAAGCCCAGTTTGAAGACGAACTAAGGGCTTTAGTGGAGCAAATTCCAGGTAATAAATATGAATTTACCCAGCCAATCGAAATGCGTTTTAACGAGCTAATAGCAGGCGTTCGAACCGATGTGGCGGTGCGGGTTTATGGTTATGACCTGAATACTCTGGCCGAAGTGGGTGAGCAGGTCGCTGCTGTGCTTGCTGCTGTGCCTGGTGCTGAAGATGCCCGCATGGAGCAGTCAGCAGGTTTGCCTTTGCTGTCAATAGAACCACAGCGTGACCATTTAGCTTTAGTGGGTATGGATGTGGCGCAAATGCAGCAACTGATCCAAACCGCTATTGGTGGCCGTCAGGTGGGGCTGATGTACGAAGGCGATAAACGCTTTAAGTTGATGCTGAGGTTACCGGAAGAACTACGGCAAGACCCAGCGGCATTGGCGCGTATTCCTGTGACTTTACCTGTCGATGATTCGCCTGAGTTACGTTATGTGCCATTAGGTGAAATCGCGACTATTCAGGAAATCACAGGACCGAACCAAATCAACAGGGAAAGTGGCAAACGTAATGTGGTGGTGACGGCTAATGTGACAGACCGTGACCTGGGCAGTTTTATCGCAGAAGTACAACAACGTATGCAGGATTTGCCTTTGCCTGATGGCTACTGGCTGGATTATGGCGGTACTTTTAAGCAGTTGCAGTCGGCGACAGAACGTTTAAGCATAGTGGTGCCTTTAACGCTGCTGCTGATCATTGGTCTTTTGTATGGCGCGTTAAATTCAGTACGGGACACTTTAGTGGTCTTCAGCGGCGTGCCTTTGGCCCTAACAGGCGGCGTCTTTGCTTTGCTGCTGCGGGATATGCCGTTGTCGATATCGGCTGCCGTAGGTTTTATTGCCTTGTCTGGTATAGCAGTGCTGAACGGCATAGTGCTGGTCAGTTTTATCCGCCAGTTGCGAGATCAGGGTTTGGAGCTTTTGGCTGCACTGGAACAAGGCGCTATGTCGAGGTTAAGGCCAGTGCTGATGACAGCGCTTGTGGCTAGTCTGGGTTTTGTGCCTATGGCCTTTAATACAGGCACTGGCGCTGAAATCCAGCGGCCTTTAGCCACAGTGGTGATAGGTGGCATTATCAGCTCCACCTTACTGACCTTGCTGGTGCTGCCAGCTTTATACCGACTGGTGAATTTCAGAAAAGCCTAAAAATAAAATTGGGGTCAGATCACATTGTTAACTGTTAACAATGTGATCTGACCCCATTTTATCGGTGATGCTCTGGAATAAAACAGACACTTCACAGATACTGCACTACCATTGCCTATAGCGGGCATGGCCTCAGGCTTGAAGCGGGTTCCTTTTATGCAACAATGGTTTAATGCATCGTTACAGCGAAAAATCAGTGGTTTACTGGTAGTGCTGTTGTCTTTTTTATTTGTCGTCATTATCTATTCCATCTACAAACTCAAACTGATCGATGCTGAAATGCACGAAGTGGCAGAAATTGATGTGCCGCTGACAGAAATGGTCAGCGAGCTGGAAATGATGCAGTTAAAGCAACATTTGCTGATTGAACAATTCCGTTTAAAAGGCGAGCAGGCCAAAGTTGTACTGAAACCCGAACAGGCCTTCGCAGCGCAACGCGATGGCCTGAAACTAATACTGGCGAAAGCCGAGCGGGTGTTGAATAAAAGCTTGCAAAAACATCAGGTGCGTTTTGCGGCGGCTGAACATCAGCAAATTCTGGCCAGTATTGAACAGTTTCATCAGCAAAGTGACAGCTTTGAACTGCAGCTAAAACTGGCGTTACAACAAGGCCATACCTCAGAGCAGCAATGGCGGCAGTTTGAAGATGAAGCGGCCAGTTTAGATCAAAGCATTGTCGCCATTTTACGGCATATGGAAAAGCTGACGCTCGAAGCCAGCCGCTATACCGACAAACACGAAAACGAATTTATGCTGGTCAATACTGGTCTGGGTTTTTGTGCTTTTGTCATTGGTTTGTACCTGACCTTTTACATTCTGCAGATTTTCCGTTTGCGTATTGGTCGTATTCAGGCCGAAATTAAAAATGTGCAGCACTCTATTGAACAGGGTGAGCCTATCACCAGCCCGGTCTTTCACCAGCCTGCACATCAGGATGAGCTGACAGAGCTTGAACACGACTTGAAAATGATGGTGCAGCGTTTATCACAGGAAATCAGCAACAGGCAGGAAATAGAGCAACAACTGCTGGTGCTGGCAACCCGGGATAAGTTAACAGGGGCTTTTAACCGGCATAAATGGGATGAGCAACTTCGCATGGAGCTAAGCCTGGCAGAACGTGGCAGCGTCTTCAGTATTGCGCTTTTGGATGTGGATTTCTTTAAAAAAGTGAACGATCAGTTTGGTCACCATACCGGCGACAAAGTACTGCAATCTTTAACAGAGCATATCAGCAGGCGCTTGCGCAAAACCGACAGTTTATTCCGCTTGGGTGGTGAGGAGTTTGTGATTTTATTACCACAACAAAAAGCCGAAGCGGCTTGCCAATTGGCAGAGATGCTCAGGCACTATATCGCCAGCCTCGACGAGCCAGAATTGCCTGCTTTTACCATTAGTTTTGGCGTCACTCAATATCAGCCTCAGGACGATGAGGACTCTATTCTGAACAGAGCTGATCAGGCTTTGTATCAGGCGAAAGCTATGGGCCGAAACAGAGTTCAGTTAGGTTAAAAAACTAAAGATTTCCGCTGATTTAGACGCTACTAAAAATCAGCTGAAAAGCAGCATGGATACGCACACAGTGTTTAGATCTGTTGTCTGGGAGAGTGCAGGATGATGTATAGGTTGTTATGGCTGGCCCTTGTTATTTCGTTGTTTCATCCTGCGGAAGCCAAGCCACAACTGCGTTGGTGCCTGGGAACTTTTCCGGGTTTTTATGGCTTTAATGCGGTGACAAAGCAGCCGGAAGGACCTTCGGTATTGTATTTGCAGGAATTAGCCCGCAGAGCCAATTTTACTTTGATCCCAAGTGAAGAAACGCCATCCTCACGCTGCTTTGCGCAAATGGCCAACGGAGAAACTGATTTGATGATCAATATCCTCAAAACAGGCGAGGGACGGGCTGATATTCATTACATCCAATTCGCAACCCGTTGGCCGGACAGGGTTTATTACGCCAGTAACACAAACCTGCGGTTGGACACTCCGGGCCAGTTAGCCACTATGACGCTTGCAACCATCAGAACTTACAAAGTAGCGCCAGAAATTCAAATAGTGCTGGATAACATGAAAAAAAGACAGCGGGTGCAGGTGGATTCAGTATTAACCGCTTTGCAAATGGTTGCGAAACAGCGCATTGATGCAGCCTTATTACCCTCAACTCAGGTGCAGGCTGTGTTAAAAGAGCATCCTGAATTAGCAGCTGAGATCAAAGAAATAAGCTTTCCTGAAAATTTGGTGAAACCTCAGCCGATTTATCTGGGATTATCCAGCCACTGTAATTGCCCGGAGCTGGAAAGCGCCATCAACCGTAGCATTAAAAGCATGCAAGCTGATGGCAGCAGTCAAAAGATCTTCGCCGGCAAAATCATTGTGGAATTCTGACTCGTCCAGTTAATAACTTAGTTTAAAGGCCTGCACTGAATTACCTAAAAAAGTAGGAATATACAAAGTGTTAGTTGCCTGATCCCAGCCAATATCAGCCGTATTGAGTTTTAAAGCTTTGGTATTCAGCAACTCTTTGATACGGCCATCGGCAGAAACGTAATACACCAAACCTGCCCAGCAACTAACAATAAAATCACCATTACCAACAGGTTCTAAACCATCAGCCCGCTCAGCAAAGCCTATAGCGACTTGCTTGATTTGTTTCGTGTTATCGGTTAAATCAAGCTTCAGCAGTTTATCGCCAGCAGCAATATACAACTGTTCCCCTACCACTTTTAAACCGTTGGCCGCTTCTACATTATCCAGCCAGATGCTGATCTGGTTTTGTTCCAGCTTATAAATCCGGTTTTTACGGGTGTCAGAAATATAAACCACACCTTTGCTATCAACAGTTACATCGTTTAAAAACACCGAATCAGGCGCTTTGATTTTATTCAGTATTTTGGCTGACGCTATATCCACAATCACCACTTCAGTTAAATCAGCTATATAAAGTTTGCCCTGATACACCGCCAAACCTTTAGGTGCATTCAGACCTCTGAGCCAGTCTTTATTGCGTATTGTGCCGTCTGTATTTAAAAGAGCCACACCACCCACAGCATCGGCTGCACTGCCCTGACCATCAATTTCCGATACAAACAACCAGGTATCGGTTTTGCCATTGTGTTGCTGCTGGTGCCAAAGCACTGACTCAGGCACCCGCAACTCTTTGGTATGCCATAAAGCTTCTAATGCGGGTTGGTTTGATACGGTTTCTTCGGCCACAACAACGTAGGAAAAAACTGCAGGCATAAGACAGAGTAAAGCAGGGAATATGGTTTTCATGACAAAGTCCTGTGGATCATTGGAATGGCACTACCATACCCAGAGCTGAACAAAAATGCGACTACTTGCCAGTGGGCACCAGGAAAACGCCGTGAATGATTTCAGATATGGAATATTGGGGCATTGAGTGCAGCCTCTGGTTAGGCTAGTATTTTTACCTTATTTAACAATAAGGTAGCTTATGACTAACAGGATGAAAACTGGGGCATACAGTTTCGCACTAGCAACATTGTTATGTTCTTTGTGCACTGATCTGATCGCCAGCGAACAAGCATTGCCGACTTCAGCGCAGGGCTGGGCGGAACTGGCCCGTCAGGATATTGAAGCGGCTTATCAAATCACTGCAGAAAATCATCCGGGTATGGCAGACACACAGAACCCCAATTTTCACCGCCAGTTGCTGCAAGCAAAAACCAATGGGCTGTTGTTAGTTCCGCAGGTGAATAGTGCTTATGGTTACAAAGCGGTAATTGAGCGTTTTAGCAGCAGTTTACAAGATGGTCATGCTGGCGCCTTTGTTGAATTGCCCGACTCAGTGAAGCAAATAAGACGCTGGCCTGGCTTTCATGCAGTATGGCGGGGTGATGCTTTGTGGGTCTATTACAGTGAACAGGCTGGTGTGAGCGCTGGAATGCAAATTGTCTCTTGTGACGGTAAGCCAGTGGAAAGGCTGATGAAAGACAGAGTTTTTGCTTATGCAGGCCAGGAGAGTCAGCCAGGGCATTGGTGGTCTTATGGCAGTAGACTGCTGCTGGACGATGGCAATCCGTTTAATAAGCCACTGCAACAATGTCAGTTTTTAAAAGCAGACAATGCAGTTGTTGATCTCAGGCTGAACTGGGTAGAACGTCCGGAATCGGCCATGCAGTATGTAAAGGCTGCCTACAACGGCGATAAACTCCCTGTTGGCTTAAGCTGGCAGCAGAAGGATATAGCCTGGATTGCCATGCCTACTTTTAGTCCTGACCCGGATGAAATCAAACTCTATGAAACCTTATTCAGCAGCCTTGAGCAGCAGCGGCCACGTTTGCTGGAGGCTAAGGCCATAGTGCTGGATCTACGCCACAATCAGGGCGGTTCGTCCTACTGGAGTCATCAGATAGCTGGTATTTTGTGGGGGAAGCCGCTGGTTGAGCGTAAAAGTACCGCCTTGTTCAGCCGCACTGAAGTCTGGTGGTTTGCGTCTCGTGGTAATACCGATTACGTAAAATCTTTATACGATGTGCTGAAAGAGCAAGGTCAAACTGAATCGCTACCCTGGATACAAGCGGTAGGACAAGGTATGCAAAAGTCGCTGGACAAGGGCAAGTCCTTTTATGTTGAAGGGTCTGACTCTGAAACTGATATGGCTCAAGTTCAACAGCACAAAACAGCAGATCTGCCAACGCTGCAGGCGCCTGTTTATGTGATTATGCCGGGTCAATGTGCCAGCGCCTGCCTGGATGCGGTGGATGTATTTACCCTGTTTGAAAATACTAAACTGGCTGGCGCTACCAGCAGTGCCGATTCCACTTATATGGATGTCAGGGTTCAGCCTGTGCCTTCTGGTTTAGCTAAGGTGATTATTCCAAACAAGGTTTATGTCAACAGGCCCAGAGCCAACGGTCAGTATTACACTCCGACACTTGCACATAACGAGCTGGATTGGTCGACCCAGGCGCTGTTGGAGAAAATAGCGGCAGATATAGAAGAGTAATACTTTTTGCCAGTTGATGAACAGTCTGAATCACTCGTTACTGATGAAGGCATAATAAGTTGTTTTAGACTGGTCTGTGACAGGAGTCTTTGCTTACTTCAGGTTAATTGTTCAATGATGCTATTAAAGGTTGAAATGAAATAGTGTGGTCACTATACTCATTGCCAAGTGGATTGGGGGTGCCCGGTCGGCGCTATAGCCTCGGTGAGTTTCATCGGGGCTTTTCGCTTTCTTGTGCTGGATGAATTTTCATCCCGATACCTTCAAAATTCTGACCCAGTTTATTTCTACCCCCATCACAGTAGAATTTTTTTGTGAGCACGTCAAAAGCCCGGTTTTCCTGTTGTGGTTTCACTGTTTTCAAGCCTATAGGCCTAGCGACAAGATCGGCCAGTTGCAAACCAGAAGACATGGCTTTTTTGTCCGCAAACAATACTTCGAAGGGAAGTGGAATTCCGAGCCTGTTGTTACCATCACTAATACGTCGAAACTCCAACTCAAGCTCTCTGTCCTCTTTGTTTCCCCTGCATTCGACGACGATAAATGTCTTTTTCTGATGCTCGCCTTTTTCCTTGAGAAATTCGTACAAAGTTTCCATACAGAAGCCAAGAGCTGTGTGATAAGGGTTAGATTCTAAATCGACTTGTTTTTTCAGCGCCCTTTTGTCTATGGTGCAGCTGATTAATATAAAGTTACTAAATTCAATGATATGGGTTAACTCATTCAGAAACTGAACTTTCTCTTCTTTACTCCTGAAAATATTAAATGCGCCTTTTTCCTTACGAATTTCGTTTTCGTGTAACACGACCTGGTCATGACCAAAGTGGTTGAATTTAAACTTCTCCAGCGCCGGGACTATCGCTTCGCTGTAATGTCTTTTGTGGAAAATACAAAAAGCTAATACGAACACAGGGTAGTTATCGTCGATACTTTGTAAGCTATGGTCGCCACTTTCATCTACATAGATAATGTATTTGCTAAAGGGTGAACAGGGGCCTTCAGCACGCTCTTTTTTTGTAACCACAAGTATTGAAGGTGGGGAGTAATCTTCAGTTTCAAACAGCGGTAGTTGCCTATCTTTATCTTTTATTTTCATGTAACTACCCCTGTACTCTCTCCAAGTCTGGTTATAGGTGACGAATGTTGAGCATAGTTGAAGAAATTCAGGACAGGACAATTTGTTGTTTTAGGCTGATGCTCAGCATAAAGTGCTGACTTCGGATTAAATTTAAAATACCTTACAGCAACTTTTGCCAGTAGCCCACATCGCGCCACTGCTCAAACTTAAAACCTACTTGTTGAAAGTGGCCGCATTGCTCAAAGCCAAATTTTTCATGCAGTGTTACGCTTTTTTCATTAGGTAAAGTGATGCCACCTATCACCAGATGCATACCCAAAGCTTTTAATTCAGCCAGGAGTTGCTGATATAACTGACTGCCCAGGCCTTTGGCTGTGACACCTTCTTTGACATAAACAGTGCTTTCCACCGAAAACCGATAAGCCGAGCGCGCCCGCCATTTAGTGGCATAGGCATAACCCAGTAGTTCGCCGTTTTGCTCCAGTACTAACCAGGGTAATCCATCCGCTTTTACCTGCCCAATGCGCTCCGCCATTTGTTCAGTACTAACAGCTTCTTCTTCAAAAGTGACACTGGTATTCAGCACATAGTGGTTATAAATGGCTGTTATAGCTGCAGCGTCTGCTGCGTGCGCCTGGCGGATCATGTTGTATCTCCATTAAATACAAGGTTTTGCGTGCTTCAGATACAACAATGCCAGTCATAGGACTGGCATTGCAACATAGCCTTTGTAGTTAAAAGCTTATTCCGCTATTAAACCATAATTGCGGCCTAGCACCTCAATAATTTCGGCTTTAGGGTTAGCGGCTAATTCGATTTTACGGCCTGTTACTTTTTCCGCTATGCCCAGGTAAGTGCGGGAAATGTCCATCATTACTTCTGTAGGTAAAGCGTTGTCGCGGGCTAAAGCGGCGCGCTCTGGCATACGGTCTTTATTCAGTAAAATATCCGGATCAGGGAAGTTGCTCAAAAGCCACTGGCGGAAGCCTTCTTTCGATTGCTCGACAATGCTGCCGTTGCGCCAGCTGGCACCATCCCAAATACGTGAGCTGTCTGGTGTGCCCACTTCGTCCATATAAATCAGTTTGCTGTTGCCATTGGCATCGTTGACATAACCAAATTCAAATTTGGTATCAACAAACATCTGATCCAGCGCAGCTAAAGCGTCGCTGATCACGCCAAAACCTTGTTTTAACAGAGTTTCGTATAGGCTGATGTCAGATAATTGTTCAAAACCAAAAGCAGCACTATGGCGTTCAATATCAGCGCGGGAAATGTTTACATCGTCCGCTTCAGGCACACCGGCTAAGCCAGTCAGAATACCCTTGGTGGACGGAGTAATTAAAATCTCCGGCAGTTTTTGATCTTTTTGCAGGCCTTCAGGCAGAGTAATACCACAGAATTCACGTTCGCCTTTGCTGTAAGCGCGCCACATAGAGCCAGTAATGTATTGGCGGGCTATGGCTTCAATTTTCAGCGGACGGGCTTTTTGCACTATCCACACCAGTGGGTGCGGAATATCCAGAATATGGCTGTCGGCTAAACCATGTTGTTTAAACAAGGCAAACCAGTGATTCGATATAGCGTTTAACGCCGCGCCTTTGCCAGGTACACCGTTTAAGCCATTTTCGCCATGCCAGATGCAGTCAAAAGCGGAGATGCGGTCGCTGATCACCATAATGGCCAGCGGCGTGTCTGGTGCTACAGGGTAATTTTTTTCCCGGATCAACCGCTCGCTGTCAGCGGCAGTCAGCCAGTACACACTGCGAACTTTGCCTGAATGAACAGGTAAATCTGTACGAATAGGCAAGTCGTCATTGACCGCCAGGACCTGAGTTGCAAGAGTCATCTTCATTTCTTCTGTGGCTGAAAAAAGGCGCGGTGGAGTTTAACAGAAAGTATGGGTGAACTGAATCGGCGCTTTGATGGCTTTGTGGGAAAAATACAAGGTGCTGAGTTTTTTAAATAACTGTGTTTGTGTTTATTTACCTGTTTTGTCTTAGGGGAGATAGCACACTTACACGAGCGTATAAATTATTTGAAATTCTATTGTTTCTGCTATAGGTTCATCGTTAAGTCATTGCAGTAGTGGTAAATCAGGATGATTGTAAAAGACAAATTGCAAAAAGCCGCTGTTGGTGTGCGTCAACAGGCCGGAAATCAGCAAGAACAGGATGTGGCCTTTTACCTGCGCCGTGCTTTTAAAGACGAAGACAGGGTGAGGGTGTTTCACGATTTGCAGCTATGTTACGACGGCGAATATGCCCAGATAGATCATCTTATTGTCTATTCCTTCGGTTTTATTGTTATTGAATCTAAAAGCATTAAAGGCGAAGTG
>JAHIWM010000255.1 GCA_018815765.1 Gammaproteobacteria bacterium
ACAAGCAACGAAAATGGTCGACGAATCTGTAAATGTCTACAATAGTCGCCGCCCTCATCTTGCTCTAAAATACAAAACGCCCGATGAAGTTCATCGGGCGTTTTACTGAAACAAGGGTCAACTTATTTCAGGACTAGTCATCCATTCACTGTAATTTCAGTTGGTTTCCGTTAAAATCGCCGCATTGTAATAAAAGGATTGGCTGATATGGCTTTAAACGTTGTGATCCTGGCTGCCGGTAAAGGCACGCGGATGAAATCTGCTTTACCTAAAGTGCTGCACAAAGTGGCGGAACGCTCTATGGTGCAGCATGTGATCGACACAGCCCGTTCTTTGGGCGCAGAGTCTATTAATCTGGTGTACGGTTATGGCGCCGATCAGCTGAAATCTGCTCTAGGCGAACAGGATTTACACTGGGTGTTACAAGCCGAACAATTAGGCACTGGCCATGCAGTACAGCAGGCTGTGCCTCATATCGCTGATAACGACACAGTGCTGGTGCTGTACGGTGATGTGCCTTTAACCCGCAAAGAAACCTTAGAGCAACTATTAGCAGCTCGATCTGCCGATGGTTTAGCTGTTTTGACTGTGCATCTGGCCAATCCTATGGGTTACGGTCGTATGGTGCGCGAAAACGGCAAAGTTGTGGGTATTGTTGAGCAAAAAGATGCCAGCGCCGAACAGCTGAAAATCACTGAAGTAAACAGCGGCATTATGGCTGTACCGGGCAAACAACTGAAAAAATGGTTAAGCCAGCTACAGAATAACAATGCGCAGGGCGAGTTTTACCTGACTGATATTATCGCCATGGCGCACAAAGAAGGGGTGGACATTACGACGGCTCATCCTGCCACAGCCATTGAAACTGAAGGCGCTAATAACCGCGTACAACTGGCACAGTTAGAGCGGGCTTATCAGGCGCGTAAGGCAGAAGAGCTGATGCTCAACGGTGCTAACCTTCGCGATCCGGCCCGTATTGATATACGCGGTGATGTTACTGTCGGCAACGATGTGATGATCGACATCAACGTAATTTTTGAAGGCAAAGTGGTGCTGGGCAATGGCGTGGTGATAGGTCCTAACTGTGTGATTAAAGATGCGGTGATAGGCGATAACACTGAAGTGAAAGCCAACAGCATGATTGAAAAATCCACTATTGGTATCGGCTGTTCTGTAGGCCCTTATGCCCGTATTCGCCCCGATTCAGTGCTGGCTGACGACAGCCATGTCGGTAACTTTGTTGAACTGAAAAAAGCCACTTTAGGCGTGGGCTCTAAAGCCAACCATTTAAGCTATTTAGGTGATGCAGTGATTGGCAGCAAAGTGAACATTGGTGCCGGCACTATTACCTGTAACTACGATGGTGCTAATAAGTCTGTCACTACTATTGAAGATGGTGTTTTTGTTGGATCCAACAGCTCTTTAGTGGCTCCTGTGACTTTGGGTCAAAACTCCACTGTAGGTGCTGGTTCTGTAGTGACAGCCAGTGTCGCGGCGGATGAGCTGGTGGTAGCACGTTCGAAGCAGCGTCATATCAGTGGCTGGAAAAGACCGGTGAAAATTAAGAAATAATGATCGGCTGATCAGAATAAAAACCCGTCCTTGTTGACGGGTTTTGCTTTTAAAAGGGATTAAAACAAAACCGATAGCCAACTCATAGGAAACAATAACTCTGGCGCTATTAATGGCTGTTGGTGCAAACTGAAACTTAGCCACTGCAAAGCTGAATCAAACGCCAGCAGTAGCAGCACCAGCACAATAAAGGCAGTAATAAGCTGCCGCAGGCCTGGTAATTGAATTGAGTCTTGTGTATTCATCGCCGCTCTCCCTGAAGTTCTGATACTAAGTCGTACCTAGTGGCGAAATAGTTGGAAGTTTTTAAAAATAAATCAGGTGAGGTTCATTCGAACTTGCTAAAGTTCGCGCCAAACTGCCCTCTAAGGACACTAAAATGATCAATAAACACAAAATTCTGGGACTTGGCTTGCTGCTATTGGCCTCTTGTACTCAGCTGAATCATCTGGATATTTTTAGCCTGAAGCAGCAGGAATTGCAGAGCTTATTGCTGGATCAATTAGAGCAACAGCAAGGCAAAGGTAAAATGCTGGGCCTGCCATTGACCCTGACGGTACGTCAATTGGAGCTGCAATTAGCACCGGATAACAAGCAGCAGATAGAACTCAAGCTGGCGCTGGGTGCTGAAGTGGATGCACTATTTAAACCTTTGCACACCGATCTGAATTTACATTTGTCGGCTTTGCCATATTTTGATGACGAGAAAAACGCAATTTATCTGAAAAACTTAACTATTCTGGATTCCAGTGTCGGCAGTGGCAGCTCGCAACTCAAACTGGCACCTTTAAGCAACGAAGCCAAAGCTATCCTGACTCAAGTGCTGAATCGTCAGCCTATGTATAAGCTTGATTGCAGCAAAGTAACGGAAAAAGTCTTATGTGGCATGCCTTTAACTTTAGTGCTGCAACCAGGCGAGTTGTTGTTAAAACCTAATTACTCAGCTCAGTAATCACCATTTTCAGTAGTAAGGCTCTCAGTTGCAGGGCCTTTTTACCTGTTTAATGTAAAGATGAAATGATCTAGTTGCAAACGATTCTCATTTGATCTAAAGTGGCGCCCAATAATCAAATGAGATCTATTCTCATTAACTGGAGCGCCTTATGTTTAAACTCAAACCCCTGCTTTGTTCTGCCTCGTTGTTGCTGGCTTTTACTGCGGCTGCTCACACTCCTTATCTGGCACCAGCCAGTTTTGAACCCTTAGGTGGCTGGGTCACGCTGGACGCTGCTTTTGCTGAGAAGTTTTTTGTACCCGAAGTGGCTTTTGATCAAAGCGAATTTAAAGTGCTGCAACCAGATGGCAAAGCTGTGACACCAAAAGAGCTGTTTTCAGGTAAAACCCGCACTGCAGTGGCGCACCAGCTGGAACAGGATGGCACTTATAAATTTAGCACGGGCCAGCGATTCGGTGCTGTATTTCGTAGCTGGCAGCAAGACGGTAAAACTCATAACAGCAGAGATCCAAAGGAACAAATTCCTGCTGGTGCTAAGTTAATGGCGCATTTCCAGTCAGTGACCTTGGCTGAAACTTATGTCAGCAAAGGCGCGCCAAGCCAAACCGCATTAAAACCAAGCAATAAAGGGCTGGAGCTGGTGTTCCAAAGCCATCCAAACGACTTGTATATCCAAAGCCCAATCAAAGCCACTGTGCTTTATAACGGCAAAGCTTTGGCCGAACAAAAAGTACAAGTGTATCCAGCCAATTCAGCAGAAGCGGAAACCAAAGCCTCAAAAGAGCTCATGACGGACAAACAAGGTCAGCTGAATTTCGAGCTGGATAAAGCCGGTACTTATTTGTTGCTGACTCGTTTTCGTACCGATGCACCAAAAGGTGCCAAAGCCCCAACCTACAGTTACAGCTATAGCGCTGTAGTTGAAGTCACTGAATAACAGGAGTTTATGATGCAACGCAGAAGCACAGCCCTTACTTTATTTTTAGCCATCACCAGCTGTTATTTAGCAGCAGATGAAAAAGCACCAAAAAAACCGGCTCATCAGCCTACAGCTCAGGGCAAAGCCAGTTTTATTCAGGATTACGATCTGGATAAAGACGGCACTGTCAGTGAGAGCGAATTTGCAGAGGTACGCCAGCAGCGTTACAGCGCTATGGACGAGAACAAAGATGGTCAGGTGTCGGTGGACGAGTACGTTAATGAATACGCTGGTCGTCTGGATAAAAAACTTGATACCGAACGCACAGGCCAAATCAAACAAACGCTGGTGCGTATTGAAGCGCTGGACAAAAACAAAAGTAAAACCATAGGCCACGACGAATACAACGCCTCTGGTGATAAAGCTTTTGCCTATATAGATACCAATAAAGATGGCGTAATCAGCAAAGCTGACCCACTGCCAGAGCGTGAGCGTAAACCCGATACTAAACAAACAGTGCGCGCTCGCCCGGCTTTAGTGATGCCAACGACCCACAGTGTGGTTGGTATGTTGGATATGTATGACCAGAATGGCGACGGTAAGGTCGACAAGGTTGAATACCAACAACAACGTGATGCCGCTTTTGCCCGTACCGATCTGGATAAAAATGGTGAGCTGAGCAGCGATGAATACCTGAACGAATTTGTTGATCGTCTGGATCGTCAAATTGCTAAAACCCGTACCGCCCAGCTAAAGCAGGCTGCAGTGCGCTTTAAAGCTTTGGATAAAGACAACAGTCAGCAAATCAGCGCAGCTGAGTTTAATGCCTCGGGCGAACGTATGTTCAAACGCTGGGATACAGATTTAAACCAGCAAGTAACCATGGCCGAAGCTCTGCCAGTTATTAGTAACGAACAAACCAAAGGTACGGCTGAGTAATGAAACATTTTGTCTGGCCTTTGACGCTATTATCGCTAAGTCCTGTGCTGGTGCTGGCAAAGCCTGTCAGCTATCAGCAGGATGTTGCAGGGAAGCAGCTGAAACTGCAGCTGGAAGGCGTCAGCCAAAAGGACTGGCAGGCCAGACTACCCGAGTTTCAGCACTGGTTAGCTGCTGCTAAACCAAAACAGCAAAAGTTGATTCAACTTTGTGAAGAATGGCGTGCTTTAAGCCAGCAAAGTTACAGCTGCCGTTTAGGCGCTATAGCACAGCAATGGCAACAAGCGGTAAAGAACCAAGAGTTACCGGACAGAGTAGAGTTACGCCGGCAAACCAGAGCCATAGAGCAAGCTGTGATGTCGGAAGCAAATTACAGCACGCAAGTATGGCAGCTGGATGGCTTAGCCAATGCCCGCTTGTTGGATGATACCGCTGTACTGCTAAAAAGTTGGTTCCCAGAGTTAAAGCAGATGGATTTACAATCTGGTGTCAGCCGATTGTTATGGTCTGATGCGGGTGCAATACCGCTTAGTCTGGGCACTGAACAGCCGTTGTTACAGCAACTGCAGCTGAGTTCAGTAGCTTTAGCTCAGACCGAAACTGCTGATACTCAGCAAGGGTACAAAGTATCGTACCGGACTTTTAGTCCGCTATTGAACCCGGCAGAAGGCTGGCCAGTGGAATATGGCCCAACAGCCACAGTGTTGGCTAAAGATGCGGTCACAGCGTATTTACTGGCGCAAAGTCTGGCGGTGCTGGATCTGAAGCAGGGCCAGCAGCTTACCGAGCAACAGCGGGCAGCAGCTTTAATCAAAACTGATTCGGCCAACTGGTACGCGTCCAACTCCTGGTATGACTATTTGGCGGATAAAAGCCAAAGTCAGCAGCAGGGGCTGCAGATCAGCTATCAGTTACCCAAATTTAGTGATGGTAATTACAAAAGACCTTATGTTTCGGTGTGGCTGACCGATCAGCAGAAAAAACCTGTACGCCAATTGAGTCTGGTCGGCCAGCAAAGCCGCTGGTATCAGGAGCTGAATCACTGGTGGCGCCGATTGGGTCGAAAAAATCCTGAACAAATTGATCAGATTGCCGGAGCTACTCAAAAGCCTGGCACTTATCAGCTGCAGTGGGATGGTCGTGATCAACAAGGTGCTGTGGTGCCATGGGGTCAATACCAGTTACATCTGGAAGTGGCGCGTGAACATGGTGGCCATGAACATTTAACTCTGCCGCTGAACTGGCAAGCCGATCTGAAGCCAGTGGAGCTACAAGGTGAAGCTGAACTGGGGCTGGTGCGCCTGCAGATCCAAACCAAAGACGGTTAAGTTTTTAGTATCAAATTCCTGTTGAGTTGTCTCCCAACTCCTGTTGTTCTCCCTATTCTCTGAATAGGGAGCTTTTTGCGTTTTAAAATTATAAGTTATTGATATATATAAAAATAAATTGAACTTTATTGTTGAGAATGGTTCTCATTTGATCTAGCATAACGCCATCCTGTGGACTTACCACAAGTCTTTAGCTCGTCAAGGAGAGCGTCATGCCCTGTTCTAAAACTTTAATTGCTGTTGCTATTAGCAGCTTATTTTCCACCTCCCTGTTGGCAGAAGTTGCAGCTGAAGAGGCCACAAAAGATTTGTCGCAACTGGATGCTGTAACTGTCACTGCTACTGCGCTTGAAGATAAAAAATCGACCACAGCCAATAGCACAGTGATTAAAGCTAAGCAGCTGGAACAGCAGCAGGTGCAACGTTTAGAAGACATGGTGCGTTATATTCCAGGGGTCAGCTTAACTGACCAGGGCCGTTTTGGTTCGGCCGGTTTTAACATCCGTGGTCTGGAAGGCAATCAGGTGGCTATTACAGTCGACGGTTTGTCTGTAGGTGAAACCTTAAACCCGCCCACTTATGCTTTTTATGATTTCTTTGCGGCCGGCCGTGGTGGTATAGACCCGGATGCAGTGAAACAAATTGAAATTGTTAAAGGTGCTGATGCCATAGCGGCAGGCAGTGGTTCTTTAGGTGGCGCCGTGCTTTTTGTCACTAAAGATGCTGCAGACTACTTAGAACCAGAAGGCAACGACACTTTTGTCCGGTTAAAAGCGGCTTACAGTGGTGCCAATGATGAAACTCAGGGCACTGTGACAGTAGCAAACCGTAGCGGCAAACTGGAAGCTTTGGCCGTGCTGACCAAGCGTGAAGGCCACGAAATGGAAAACTATGCTGACTCAGTCGAACGTCAGGCCATTACAGGTTCAGGCCGTCCTGTTGCTGATCCGCTGGATAGCAGCAGCCACAATATACTGACCAAATTAAAGTACCAACTGACAGATACTCAGGATATTGGCCTGACCGCTGAGTTATTTAAAGCAGATATCGACACCAATAACTTATCCTGGTTAAGCCGCAGCTACCTGACCCGTACCAGTGACGACCAGCAGGAGCGCAGCCGTATTGGCCTGAAATACAATTGGTTAGCTGGTCATCAGTTATTTGATGCCTTCTCAACCAGCCTGGATTATCAGAAAACCAATAACGACGCTTTTACTCTGATGTTAGCCCCAGCCAGTGCCGCCCGTTTATGTACCACTGGCCCTTGTTACCGCAGTGAAGACCGCGATTACCAGCAGGACTTGCTGAAATGGGCTTTTGCTTTGGATAAAGAGCTGCAAACCGAAGGCAGTAGCCATCAACTGGTGTACGGCGGGGCTTTGGAGCAAAAGTCTGTCGATTTTTCTGCCATTGATACCAGCTACGTTGGCCAGACCATGGAAATTGCCCGGCAAGATATAGATCCGGATTTTGTACCAGAGACTGACGCTGACTTATGGCATCTGTACGTACGTGACAGCATTAAGTTTAACAACAGTGCTTTTAGCTTAACCAGCGGTCTGCGTTACGATCATGTGGCGTACAAACCCCAGTTAAATGATGGTTTTACCGATGTCACTGGTTCAGTGCAGGACAGCAGCTTCAGCGCAGTAACAGGTCAGTTAGTGGGGAATTATCAGCTGACAGAACAACAAAGTGTAGCGCTGCAGCTGGGCCGTGGTTTCCGTGCGCCAAGTACAGAAGAAATGTATTTCCAGACCTCATCAGTCAGCCGCACTGAACAAGCTACTGGCACTGTGGTGACTGGTTTATACGGCTCTTTATCCAACCCCAATTTAGAAGCTGAATACAGTACTAACCTGGAACTGGCTTACCAGTGGCAAGGTGATAACAGCAGAATCAAAGTGGCGGTATTTAAAGACAATTACCGTGACATGATTGCCACAGAAACCAGAGTACAAAACCCGGGCACAGTGTATGAAAGCTGCACCAGCTTTGGTTGTACTGTCACTCAGGGCAACCCTTATACCATCAACGAAAACGTTGGTGATGTTGATGTCACAGGCGTCGAGTTGCAAGGTGCATGGCACTTTAATCAAAGCTGGAGTGCTCAGTTCTCTTATAGCCATCATGAAGGTGAAAAAGACAATGGCGACCCGCTGATCACCATAAGCCCGGATAAACTGGTTGCAGGTGTCAGCTACCGCGCGACCGACTGGTGGAGTCTGGCGGCTAACTTAAGTTACAGCTCCGAAGTGAAAGCTAAAGATGCGTATGAGACTGAAGAAGACGGTACTCAAACCCAATTAGTCACCTATCTGCCAAAAAGCGCTACAGTGGTGGATTTAGTCAGCAATATGGAGTTTGGCGACAATTGGTTACTGAATGTCGGCGTGTATAACCTGCTGGATAAAGAATACTACCGCTGGGAACGTATTCGTTATGCCGCCAGCAGCAGAAACAACATCAGTGCTGACGGTATTCAGCGTTACAGCGAACCGGGCCGTTATGCCAAGTTGAGTGTCAGTTACAGTTTCTAAGTCTTTGCTGCGATTGGATTAAACCTCAGGCGGGCGCGGATAAACCGCGCCCCTACATTAGCCTGCTTTCTGTTTTACCCTGGTCTTTTGAGATCATGCTCAACCACCTGCTGGGAAGACAGGTGGTTTTTTTATGTCCAGGGAAGGACGGTATGTCGCAACTGTCTGGAACATTGTTGCGACGATGTCCAGGGAAGGACGGTATGTCGCCACCATCCCTGGCGGATTCCGGCCAGTGGACAGAGCCACTAGCGCTCATCCGGGCATTGCCAAACTGTTGGCAATGCTATTTCCGGCTTCGCCCTTCGGGGCAATGCTTCGCATTGTTAAAAATCGTTCCTGACGATTTTTTATTCGCAGCCATCCATGGCGCTTACCCTTTGGGCCAGCTGAAGCTGTTAAAAATCGTTCCTGACGATTTTTTCTTTAATAAAACAAAGATCCGATCGAGGAAAAAACGTTATAATGTCACAGGTTTTTAGCGTGGCTCTTGCTGCCTTGCCCTGATCATCTTTATCCGCTGTTATTTCCCATAGGACAGGATTTTTTATGTTGACTCTGTTTATCCTGCTGGCTGCCTTTTTGGTTATGCTGGTGTCCCTGTCCGGGGCCGTGTTATTTCTGCTGCCGCAAAGCAAGCTACAACGTTTTTTACCACTGATTTTAAGCCTGGCTGTGGGTGTATTACTGGCAAATGCCTTTTTACATTTATTGCCGGACGCACTGCAGCACCAGGAGTCGCATCGTCAGCTCTTTGGCTGGGTATTAGCAGGTTTATTAGGTTTTTATTTTCTGGAACGTGCACTGCAACATGGTCATCCGCAACTGCCGGACCAGGCGATAAGCACTGCCAGCTATGGCAAAGTGAACCTGGTGGCCGATGGCGTTCACAATTTTATTGATGGTGTACTGATAGCAGGCAGTTTTCTGGTCGACCCTTTATTGGGTGTGACTACCACAGTGGCTATTCTGATCCATGAAATTCCGCAAGAAATTGCGGATGTCGCTGTATTACTGCACGCGGGATTCAGCCGTAAAAAAGCTTTGCTGTATAACCTGTTATCGGCCAGCGCTTGTGTGTTAGGTGCTGTGACCACCTTAACCATCAGTCACTGGTTAACGCCGAATCTGAATATCTTATTGGCTATTACAGCCGGTGCTTTTATTTATCTGGCCAGCGCCGACTTAATGCCGCTGCTGCGAAAAAATGTCGAACAACCGCTCTGGTTGCATGGTCTGATGATGGGCCTTGGTGTTTTGCTTATGCTGGTGCTGATAGGGCCTGAAGCTTCACATCAACATTAAGTTGTTGTAGGGGCGTGGGCTTGTCCCCGCCCTTCCGTGCGCACCGCGGTATCATAAGACGGGCAGGGATAAACCCAGCCCCTACGTTTTTTTATTTAATAGTCCTGTCCCTGCAAAATCCCGATATGTAATCCACCACCAATCTATCCATTAAAGCTGAATTTAACTTTCACTCTTGCGTTTAAGTTTCGTTTCTGTAAAATATCTTTCGAAACGAAACTTAAGTGACTGGCAGATGAACAAACGAAACACCCAACAACGCCGCCGCGCTATTCTTGACCTGCTGAATTTGCAGGGCGAAGTCAGTGTTGAGCAGTTGGCCCATCACTTTGAAACCTCTGAAGTTACCATTCGTAAAGACTTAGCTGCACTGGAAAATAACGGTTTGTTATTGCGTCGTTATGGTGGTGCTGTACAAGTGCCGCATGAACTGATCCAGGAAGCTGCGGTCGAAAAGGTTTCAGAACGAAAGCAAATTCTGGCCAAAGCCGCTGCAGAGCTTATTCGTGATCACAACCGCATTATTCTCGACAGCGGCAGCACCACGGCAGCTTTATTACCAGAATTGTCGCATAAACAGGGTTTAGTGGTGATGACCAATTCCTTGTCTATTGCCAATGCATTACGTGAACTGGAAAACGAGCCTACGCTGTTGATGACAGGTGGCAGCTGGGATCCGCAGTCTGAGGCTTTTCAGGGCCAACTGGCGGAACAGGTATTGCGTGCATACGATTTTGACCAGCTGTTTATTGGTGCCGATGGCATTGATCTGCAGCGTGGTACTACTACTTTTAATGAGCTGACCAGCTTAAGCCGTGTCATGGCAGAAGTGGCGCGTGAAGTGGTGGTGATGGTGGAGTCCGACAAAATAGGACGGAAAATCCACAACTTAGAATTGCCCTGGTCGTCCATCAAAATACTGGTAACAGACGACAAGTTACCCGCCAGCGCAAAACAGCAAATAGAACAACAAGGCGTGAAGGTGATTTGCGCCCCCCTTGGATCAGTGGAGTAAGACTTTATGTGTGGAATAGTAGGTGCTGTAGCACAACGTGACGTAGTAGACATTCTGGTAGAAGGCTTACGCCGTCTCGAATACCGTGGTTATGACTCTGCCGGTGTGGCGATCATCAGCCCAACAGGCGAATTACAACGTGTTCGCCGTTTAGGTAAAGTAAAAGAACTGTCTGACGCAGTAAAATTAACCCCTGTTGTTGGCGGCACTGGTATTGCGCACACTCGCTGGGCTACCCACGGCGAACCTTCAGAGCGTAACGCTCACCCACACGTTTCTGGCAATATCTCTGTAGTGCACAACGGCATTATCGAAAACCACGGCCCGCTGCGTGAAATGTTAAAAGCCAAAGGTTATGTATTTAATTCAGACACGGACACTGAAGTTATTGCTCACTTAGTGGCTGAAGAAATGAAAACCGCTGGCTCTTTGTTAGCAGCAGTACAAACTGCGGTAAAACAATTTAACGGCGCCTACGGCACTGTACTGATGGATCAAAACGACCCAAGCCATTTAGTTGTGGCCCGTTCAGGCAGCCCATTGGTGATCGGCTTCGGTATCGGCGAAAACTTTATCGCTTCT
>JAHIWM010000256.1 GCA_018815765.1 Gammaproteobacteria bacterium
GAGCTAAACGTTCATACAAAGGGTGAGCAAAGCGGTTTAACGGCGCTGACACTACAAAAGATAAAGCCACAGTTAAAGCCAGCGGAATAAGAAATTGCGGCATCACACTGGCCGCGACAATAAGCGCAAATTCACTGTAGTTACTCAGAGCTAAGCCAGATAAAAAGGCACTACGGGCTCGTAACCTGAATAACACCAGCAGCGCAAAAAACAACACAGCTTTAAAAGGCAACAATGCGGTCATCAAAGCTGCAAAGAGCCAGGCTTGTTGATCAGGCAATCCACCTAAACCTATTTGCAGGAAAAAACCGACCAGGAAAAACTCTTTTAAGCCCCATAAGGTCTTAGATAACTCCCCTGCTCTGTTGTGTCCCGCCAGCAAAGCACCAAATACCAGAGCCCCTAATTCAGAACTTAAGCCTATGGCGTGAAAGCCTGAACCACCTAATACCACAGCCAGCAGCACACCAAACAATATCTGTAAATCGTCATGGCCTGTTAAATCCATTAACTTGTACAGCAGCGGTCTTAGTAAGGGGACCAACAGCACCAGCAAGGCCCAGGGCGATGGCGTAATACCTTGCGTAAAACTCAGCAGCGCCATCGCTATTAAATCCTGCATAACCAGAATGCCTATGGCGACACGACCATGAAAAGCCCGAATTTCACGTTTACCTTCCAACACTTTAGCCGCCAGCACTGTGCTGGAAAACGCCAAAGCAGCAGCGAGCATCAGAGCGTAATACCAATCAGGTTCAAAGGTCAGATAGATGACAGGGGTATAAAGCAAAGCAGAGCTGGCAAAATGCGCCAGACTGCCGCCTAAGACTTCTGGTTTACCTAAACTGCGGATATTGAGTTTTAAACCTACGGTAAATAACAGCAGCAACACGCCTAAATGTGCAACATGGGCAATAATGGCATTGCCTTCTTTAGGTAAATCCAGCTCAGTCGCTGAGGCTGTGATCATAAAACCTGCTGCCAGATAACCAATTAATGGCGGCAAACCAATTAAGCGCACCAACAAACCTAAACTAAAAGCAAAACCTATCCATACCGCTTCTAACATAACAATCCTGTATTTATAATTTATTGTTTGCCTTGATCAGGGTCTGTGTGTTGACTCTCACCGGCATCGTTTGTTGTTTTGCGGGAGATCCAGTCTTTGGTTGTTCTGTGTACACCACGACGTAAAGCAGCGCTGGCATTTTCCAGTGTATCTACTCCTGTTAATACTCCAACCACCACAATAGATAACCAAATTGCCACCTGATAATGGCCTAAACCTGTAGCAACCCCTATAGCAGCGAGCACCCAAATAGTGGCAGCGGAAGTGACCCCCACCACTATGCCTTCACGAGTCAGCATCACACCAGCGCCAAGAAAACCAATACCTGTCACCACCTGACCGATAATACGGCTAGGGTCTGTCACTACGTTACCAACAACACGATTGGCATCAAGGACGGCATGCCCTAAAGGCAACGACAAAGCGACAAATAAATAAGTGCCCAAAGTGATCAGAATAGAAGTCCGAATACCAGCAGGTTTACCCCGCAGTTGCCGCTCTAATCCAACAATACTGCCCGCTAACAAAGTGACACCTATGGCTTGCCAGGATAAAGGGCTGATATCAAACCAGGCAGGATCCAGCATCATACTGTACCTCCGGCCATTAACTTTTCAGCGTTACGGGCTCTGGCCGCTTTCCACTCGGCTTCAGTCATAGGCACAGTTTCACCTAAACTGCGCGCAACGGCTTTACGCTGTTCAATACACAACGCAATGTGCTGATATTGCTCCGGCGTTTTTTTACGCCAGTCGACTATTTCATCCATATGGCGGTAACAACCGACACAAATTTTATCTTCATTCAACCTGCAACAGGCGACACAAGGAGATTCCACTTCAGCTCCGGCTTTTTATTCTAACTCACTCCAGTGTAACCATTTTTTGATGCAGGCCAAAGTTTTACTCCAAAAGTAAAGTCATCAGTCCGAAATGGAGGGCCTTTAGCCGCAGTTTTGCTCGTGAGACTTTACGCTGCTTTGGCTTTATGGCAGCGTACGGTCAACCAACAAGAGGTCCACTGATGAAAAACTATAACTATAGTCTGATAGCCCTGGCTTTATGTTCCACTTTGGCAGTCGCAGCCGATGATAAAAAACCAAGCTGGAATGTCGATAAACCCACCGGGAAATTCACTGACATCAAAATCGATGTGCAACAAGGCACCTGGATGAATGTCAGTGTCAGTCCTGATGGCAAAACCATTGCCTTTGATTTATTAGGCGATATTTATACGATGCCGATCAGCGGTGGCAAAGCTAAAGCCCTGACCTCTGATATAGGCTGGCAAATGCAGCCAGTATTCAGCCCGGACGGTCGGTACATCGCCTTTACCAGCGATCAGGGCGGCGGTGACAATATTTGGGTGATGAAAGCCGACGGTTCTGAGCAAAAAGCTGTGACAGAAGAAACATTCCGCTTATTAAATAGCCCTGCCTGGAGTCCGGATGGAGAGTTTATTGTCGCCCGCAAACACTTCACTGCGGGTCGCTCTTTAGGTGCTGGTGAAGTATGGCAGTACCATAAATCAGGTGGCGCAGGGGTGATGCTAACAGCCAAAGCCAATGATGAAAAAGACTTAGGTGAGCCCGCTTTTTCGCCTGACGGTAAATACATTTACTTTTCACAGGACGATACACCGGGCAAAAGCTTCCATTACAGCAAAGACTCAGAACAAGGCATTTATGTCATTAAACGCTTTGAGCGTGAAACCGGCAAAATTGATGTGCTGCTGCAAGGCGCTGGCGGAGCTATCCGCCCTACGCCTTCGTCTGATGGTAAATATTTAGCTTATATCCGCCGTGTCGATTTCCAGACTACGTTGTTTTTATATGATTTAGAAAGTGGCGAGCATATCCAGCTGGATAACCAGCTTGACCGCGATATGCAGGAAACCTGGGCCATTCATGGGGTTTATCCAACCTTAAGCTGGACACCGGATAACAAACAGCTGGTGTATTGGGCTGGTGGTAAAATCAACAGCCTGGATATCGCCAGCAAAACCAAAACCGACATTCCATTTTCTGTTGAGCGCAGCAAAACCATTCAGCAAGCGGTTAAATTTAAGCAGGATTTAGACAAAGACCAGTTAGATGTGAAGGTCCTTGGCAACCTACATATGTCACCTGATGGTAAAAAAGCTGTGTATTCGGCTTTGGGTCATTTATATATCAAAGACTTAAAATCAGGTTCAGCCAAACGCCTGACCAGCCAGAACGAACAGTTTGAGTTTTACCCGCAGTTTTCCCGAGATGGCAGCAAACTGGTGTATGTCAGTTGGCATGACACAGAACAAGGCCGGGTCAAGCTGCTGGATTTAGCCTCAGGCCAAAGCCGTGATTTAACGCCAGAAGCGGGTAAATATGTGGAGCCGACCTTCAGCCCGGATGGTCGCACTGTGGTGTACCGCAAATCTGGTGCCGGCTCTTTACTGGATAAAAAGTGGTCACTGAATACCGGCCTTTATGCGGTTAGCGTCAGTGGTGCAGATAAACCAAAACTGGTCAGCCGTAATGGTTATGCCCCTATGTTTGGCAAAGACAGCAAAAGAGTATTTGCGCAGGATTATGGCGAATCCCCTACTCTATTGAGCATAGATTTAGCCACAGAGCAGCAACGCACTTTATATACAGCGAAGTACGGCACCGAATTTAAACTGTCGCCGGACGGCAAGTACTTAGCTTTTGTCGATCGCTTCAAAGTTTATGTCACGCCTTTTGCCGAACGGGGTGCAGTCATTGATATCAGCGGCTCAGATAAACAGTTTCCGGTGAAACAGTTGTCAGTCAAAGCCGGTACTGATATCAGTTGGACATCCGACAGCAGCAGCTTGTATTGGCACTTAGGGCCAGAGCTTTATCATCACAGCATTTCCGGTTTGTTTGATGTAAACAGCAAAGTCAAAGTCGATGCCAAAAACGGCAGCAATATTGGCTTTACTGTGCCTATGGATAAGCCACAAGGCCAAATCGCTTTTGTCGGTGGCCAAGTCATTACGATGGAAGGCGATACAGTATTGCAGGATGCTGTGGTACTGGTTGAAGGCAATAAAATCAAAGCTGTCGGCAGCAAAGCTGATGTGACTGTTCCAGCGGGTGCCGAAGTCATCGACATTACCGGCAAAACCTTATTGCCGGGTTTGTTTGATGCCCACGCCCACGGTGCTCAGGGTGTCAATCAGCTGATCCCACAACAAAACTATGCGAACTACGCAAGTTTGGCTTTGGGTGTGACCTCTATTCATGATCCGTCGAATGACACTCAGGAAATCTTCACCGCCAGTGAATTACAAAAAGCCGGTATCACTACAGGCCCACGTATATTCTCCACTGGTACTATTTTGTACGGTGCTTATGGTGCTGGTTACACCTCTCATATCGACAGTCTAGACGATGCGAAATTTCACTTAGAGCGCCTGAAAAAAGTCGGCGCCTTTTCGGTGAAAAGCTACAACCAGCCACGTCGTAATCAGCGCCAGCAGGTCATTGAAGCAGCGCGTGAGCTGGAAATGCTGGTGGTGCCTGAAGGCGGCTCTTTACTGCAGCATAACCTGAGTATGGTCGTAGACGGCCACACCACATTGGAGCACTCTTTACCTGCAGCTGTGCTTTATGATGATGTAAAACAGCTGTGGCAACAAAGCAACACGGCCTATACACCAACCTTGATTGTGGCCTACGGCGGTATCTTTGGTGAGAACTACTGGTACGATAAAACTGATGTCTGGAAACATCCACGCTTAAGCCAGTATGTGCCTGCCGATGAACTGCGTCCACGCAGCATGCGTCGTCCTAAAGCGCCGGACCATCACTACAACCATATCTCGATCGCCAAAATGGCCAAAGAGTTATCCGACTTAGGAGTAGTGACCAACATTGGTGCTCATGGTCAGCGTGAAAGTTTAGGCGCGCATTGGGAGATCTGGATGTTTGCACAAGGCGGCATGAGCCCATTAGAGGCACTAAGAACAGCCACCATTAATCCGGCTAAAACCTTTGGTATGGATCATCAACTGGGTTCAATTAAAGCTGGCAAACTGGCCGACTTGATTATCCTTGATGCCGATCCGCTGAAGAATATTCGCGATACAGACAAAGTGAAATACAGCATGGTCAACGGCCGTTTGTATGATGCTGAATCGATGAACCAACTGTATCCGGAGAAAAAACAACGGGCACCTTGGTTTTTTAGTCCAAAAAACCCATAAATGTTAAGTGGATGAAAAAACCGGCTCAGGCCGGTTTTTTATTTTCTGCGGTTACTTTGCATATTTGATCTACGCTGCTAGGATCATCAGTGTTATGGATTTTCAACATATCAGGACCTATTTAGTTGTTTTCAAGAGACTTTTTCAATATGCGTCCTGTTTTTACAGTATTCATCCTGCTCATTCTGCAACTGCTTTCCTGCCGCTTAGCTGCAGCGCCGCAATTCTCTGCTTTGGCACAACAGTACGCTGATGCGCCTTTAGTTAGTTACGACATCACACAGGATCAACAAGGCTATATTTGGTTTGCAAGCGAACTGGATGGGCTACAACGTTTTGACGGTTATGATTTGGAGCCATGGCCTGTTTTAAGGGCACAAGAACAAAATCCGGCATTTGCGAATGTGAACCAGCTTCTGCTCGACAGCCTGCAGCGTTTATGGGTCAGTACCTGGGGTCAAGGTGTCACTTTGTTGGATCAGAACAACAAGGTTCAACTACGTTTCACTACAACTGCAGAGCCTGCATTACAACTTCCCTCTGACCGGGTGCAAAGTTTTTTCGAAGACAGCCAACAGCGGATCTGGATAGGTGCAGTAGAAGGCTTACGTTATGTGCAGGCAGCTCAGCCTTCCGTTGTGCAACAGGTTGAGGCACTGAAAAATGTCAGGGTCTGGCAACTATCGGAATCTGCTGATGGCTTTTTATGGCTGGCCACTTCAAAAGGTTTATTCAGACTTTCGGCCGATTTGAAACAACATCAGCATTGGACATTAGATGGCATCAATGGCGGAATGTCATCTGCAGTGTCTAACGAGATCAGGACTCTGCTGCTGGCAGAGCAAGGCTTGTGGTTAGGAACCCAGTTTGGCTTGTTCTTTTTTGGTTTTGAGCGATCTGAAATACAAAGCAGATACCCTGCTGAGCTTGGTAGCATTAATGCTCTGTTTAGTCCACAACCCGGTCGTCTATGGGTTGGCAGCAGTTCAGGGCTTTTTCAGATCAATACTGATGACAAAAGCCAACCCAGGCCAGACTATTTTCTGCAAACTGCGGATATTCGAAAATTATTCAGAGACAAGACCGGGGTCATTTGGGTGGCGACCCGCAACCGTGGTATTTACAAAGTAAATCCTTTGCAGCACAAGGTCCGCTATCTACCTTTGCCATTGGAAGCAGGTATGCCTGATAATGCATTACGCCGTATCTATAGCAAAACTATAGTGGATAACAGGATCTGGTTAGGATTGGATCAAGACATCTTCAGCTACGACCTGCAAACAGAACTGTGGAAAAAGCACAGCCTGCTAACCAACAGACAACATCATCAGGTATCAGGCATAGTCAAAGATACAGACGGAGTGTATTGGGCCGGAACCGATATAGGCTTATTTCATGCTCAGGATAAAGACAGCGTATTTTTGCAGGACAAACTCCCTTCCGCCATCGCCAATGTTACCTCAGTCACAGCTTTGGCCACGGATCCTGACGGAACTTTATGGCTTGGATTATGGGAAAAAGGTCTGGTGAAATGGGAAAAAAAAAATCCTCTCGGTACGCTGGAACAGCATGATATAGCCACTCAGCCGGGAGATGCCATTATCAGTATTGATGCCGGAGATCCCGAATTTCTGTGGTTGGTCAGCCGTTTTAGTGGTTTATATCAGTTGCAGCGAAACAGCGGGCTCATTACCAGATATCACAGCGGTGCTGACAGTCTGATCCAACTGCCGTCGGACACCCTACTTTGCCTGGAGAAAGCATCAGCTTATCAATTCTGGCTGTGCACAAATCAAGGGCTGTTTTTTATGGACCTTGAGAAAAAATCCGGCACCTTGTACCAAAGCCAGCAAGGCTTGCCTGATAACAGAGTGATCGCAATTCAGGCGCATCAAAACGGTACTGTTTGGGTCAGCACTAAAAAAGGCCTGGCGGTCATGGATCTGGCCACACAATCATTCAAAATTCTTGGCGAAAAAGCCAATATCACCTCCATGCTACTAGAAACCAGAGCGCTGCAAAGTACAGCTTCTGGAGATATCTGGTTGGGTACAGCTGCCGGACTTTATAATTTCAAACCTGATGATATACAGCAGCATAAATTTAATGCGCCTATGGTGATCAGCAAAGTCAAAGCCGGAGCGCAACAATGGTTCAGTCCATCAACTTCAGCACAAGCACCTATAGATCTTGCGCCCCCAGCCAGAGAAATTAGCATTTACTTTAGTTTTCTGGAGTACTACTTCACCGAAGGGCATCAGTACCAATATCGCCTATCTGGTGCTGGAACAGAACAGGAATGGCAATACATAGGCAATAAAAATCATATTAGCTTTAGTCACTTACCACCAGGCCAGTACAGCTTTGAAGTAAGAAACAACCAGGAACCCACTGAGAATGCAACAGCAAGACTCTATTTTGTAATTCCAACCCCTTTATGGCAAGACAAGCGTTTGTGGCTTTTTTCGTGCCTTGTCGCCTCTTTGTCACTGTGGCTGTTCTGGCAATCCAGAGTGCGTAATTTACATCAGCAAAACACCAGGCTAAATCAGTTGGTACAGCAACGTACCGAGGCGCTGGAGCAGGCAAATAGCGCCTTAGTGCGGCAGGCCCGCACCGACTTTTTAACGAAACTCCCCAACCGACTAGCGTTTTCTGAGCAATTTGAATTATTGCAACGTCAGGCTATTCGGCAAAAATCAGCTTTTACTCTGGTGTTATTGGATATTGATCACTTCAAAGCCATTAACGACACCTATGGCCATGATGCAGGTGATGTAGTGTTAAGCAAAGTAGCGCAGACCTTAAGCCAACGTTTACGTCAACGCGATGTATTGGCACGTTGGGGTGGCGAAGAGTTTATTTTGTTATTGCCTGAAACCTCGATTCAGGGTGCTCTAATCATTTGTGACGAATTACGCCAGAGCCTGATGCAATTGGTGATTGAGTATGATCATCAGCAAATTGCTGTGACCGCCACTTTAGGTGCGGCTCAACTGGATGATTTGCAACTGGAGCTGATCCGCTGGCAATCAGCTGCCGATATGGCCTTATACCAGGGTAAAAAAACCGGCCGTAACAAAGTGGTGATCTATCAGGGCAATGCTGCAGTTATTGACTGACAGATCGATATAATCGAATAAACAGGGTCAAATATAGTCATGTTTAATCGAAGCCATAACTTTTATACTGCATTTTTGTAGTTTTGGAGTTATGTCATGTCGATTGAACCTGCCTTCTTTATTGGCCATGGCAGCCCTATGAATGCGCTGGAGCACAATGCTGTAGTACAGCAGTGGCGATCTGTAGTGCAAGGATGCAGACCTAAAGCTGTTTTGATGATCTCCGCTCACTGGTACACCAAAGGCACAGCGGTCACAGCAATGCCGTCCCCCAAAACTATTCATGACTTTTATGGTTTTCCTGAAGCCTTGCATCAGGTGCAGTACCCTGCCCCAGGCAGCCCAGAACTGGCTGCAGAAATTAAAACCTTATTAGCCCCCCATCAGGTGGAACTGGATTTAAATTGGGGTTTGGATCATGGTGCCTGGTCGGTGATGATGCATATGTTTCCAAGCGCTGATATCCCTGTAGTACAGCTGAGCCTGAATCAGGATTTAAGCCCGGCTGCGCATCTGGAGCTAGCGAAAAAGCTGGCACCATTGCGACAACAAGGTGTGATGATTATTGGCTCTGGTAATGTGGTGCATAACCTGCGGATGCTGGACTGGCAAAGTACTCAGCCGCCTTTATGGGCAGAGCAGTTTAATCGGCAGATCATAGAGTTTTTACTGACAAAAAACTTTGCAGCCATAGCTCAGTATCAGAATTTAGGTGAAGCTGCCAGACTGGCGGTGCCCCACCCTGACCACTTTTTGCCTTTGCTTTATGTACTTGGCACTACGCTGGACGGCGATGAAATTAGCTTATTTAATGATGAAATTTTATATGGCGCTTTAAGTATGTTGTCCGTCCAACTGAGTCACAAAAGGCTTTAATCGAGATAACGTTTCTTTTGCTGTTGCACATCACTGATGGCCTGAGACAAATCAGCACCGGTTAACTGGTGTTGCTGCATCAGTTGCTGCATAGGTTCAGACAATTCAGCACTGCTGTGCTGCGTAGCAGGAATTTTTGCCTGACGATAATAGGTAGTGCCAAAATCAACTAAAGCACAAAGCAGATATACCAGCAGGAAAACCGCCGGATATTTTATTTTGTGTACCATGTTTTCAGCTCCTGTTCCCATTGTTCCCGCTCAGCAGGCCATAAATCTTTGGTAGTCGTATCATCAAACTTATATCTTTTATTGGCTTTCAGTTTTAACAATACAGCGCCTGCCAAAGTTTCCAGATCGGCATATTCCAACTCACCGGCTTTAAGCACTTTGGCGTAATCGAGAATTTTAGCGGTAAACTCTTTTGTCAGGGGTGTAGGTGCCATCAACTTAACCTGGCACAAGGTATTGCGGCATTCGCTGGCAAGAATACGTAATTCATTATTGGTAGTGGTCACAGCCAGATGCGCCAGCAGGTATTCAGTCGCATCAGCCCAGCCTTCATCTCTGTCCTGAGCGTCCCACTCTGCATGTTGTTCCAGCAGAGCATTTTCTTTAGCCATTAAAGCACGAATACCTAGATAAGCATGGATCAGCTGGGCTGCTTCGGGGTTTTTAGCTTCAAAGTCGTTGGCTTGTGTTAATTGAGATTGAGTCATAGGTTCAGGCAACAGCATAAATGCCAACCAGGGTTTCACCTGATAGGCGCAGATGGCCGCGACAGCAACGAGCAGGCAGATCAGCCACTGTGCAATAACAGATTGTAAATTGAGCTGAAACTTCAACGCCATACGAACTCCAATCAAAAGGCGGCAAAGTTTAACAGAGCCTGAATCAGTACTAAAGCGGCTTATTTAAATGCTTCGGGAAAACAGCAACAAATCCTGATGTTCAATCAATGACAACTCTGTTTTACCTTCCAGATGAAAACCTAATTTGGTAGCAACTTGTTTAGAGCCTTGATTATCAGGATGGATCACAGCCACCAGCCGTTTTAAGCCAAAGTGTTGAGCAAACTC
>JAHIWM010000257.1 GCA_018815765.1 Gammaproteobacteria bacterium
CGGTCAGCAACGACGCCTGGTTTGGTGATTCGATTGGCCCACATCAGCATTTAGAAATAGCCCGGATGCGTGCTTTGGAGTTAGGCCGACCTTTGCTAAGAGCCACTAACAACGGTATTACCGCTACAGTGACAGCGGATGGTAAAGAACAGGCGCGTTTAGCTCAGTTTGAAGAAGGCGTATTAACAGCCGAAGTACCATTAGTGCAAGGCCGCACTTTGTACAGCCTTTGGAGCGACTGGCCTGTACTGGCTATTAGCCTCTTGTGTGTTGGGCTACTGAGCTTCAGGCGTTACCAGTTGGCTAAATAACAAATTGGAGTCAGATCACATTATTTGCCTGGCAAATAATGTGATCTGACCCCCAATTTTAGTTGTTGTAAAGGCGACCTAAAGCTTATAGCTCTGCTGGTGCCCTAACTTGGTCTGATACACAACTTTGGTGATGTCATCGACAAAAAACCACTGCGCATCCATTTGCTCTTTGCTAAAAGCCACCAACAAATAACCACGCTGATGCAAATTGCAGTACTCCAGCTCGTCAATCAGCGTCGGCAACACACCAGCTAATTGCTCCACTTGTGTGGTGTTCAGCTTCAGATAGGTTTCAATACCAGGAGAGCTGACCGAAGGTGTCGCCAGTTCTATCCCTACTTTATTGCCTTGCTGATCATGCAAAGTCGAAGCCCAGGCGTTATGGGTATCGCCCGCCAGCACTATCAGCTGTTTATTCTGCTGTTGCGCTGTTTTATAAACCAGCTCACGCTCGTACGGATAACCATCCCAGGCGTCCAGATTGTAAGCAACAACAGACTCAATACGTTTTTTGTCTTCTGCACTCAGACTGGTATCCCCTTTGGCAACACGCTGTTTTAAGGCGGTTAACTGAGCTATTTTGTCGACTAGCTCTGGGCCAGGTTTAGAAAATGCCGACAACAGCTCAGATGGAAACATCATCTTCGCCATCAACACCTGCTGCCCCAAAACCTGATACTTAGCTTGAGAGCGCATCAACTGAGTTTGCAACCATTGCTGTTGTTTTTGGCCAAGCAAAGTACGGTTTGGATTGGTTAAATCGCCGAAAAAACGCTGAGTATCAAAAGCTCCGGTTTTTTCATCTGTGTAGTGCTTGTATTCCAGTTGCTGGTTACGACCTTCAATACGGGTGTCGAGCATATGCAAATCGACTAAATCACCAAAGGCAAAACTACGACATAAACTTTGTTGCTGCCCCAATACCAGAGGCCGTATCGGCATCCACTCGTAATAAGCCTGCAGTGCGTTGAGTTTACGGAGCTGATAATCACCTTCATTCGGCTGATGGTTTTCGGCACCATCTGTCCAGGCGTCATTGGTTATTTCATGATCATCCCAAACACAAATAAAACTATGGCTGGCGTGAGCCTGCTGTAAATCTTTATCGCTACGGTACAAAGCATAACGTTTACGGTAATCCGTCAAGCTCACCATTTCCGCCTGATTGTCTGCAGCCAAAGCCCGGCCTAATTCAACAGATCGTTCTGTGGCATAACCACCTTGCTCGTATTCATAAATGTAGTCACCTAAATGCAGCACAGCATCGAGTTGTTGCTGAGCTACCTGCTGATAGACATGGAAATAACCAGCCGGATAATTGGAGCAAGACAATACAGCAAAACGGACTTGTGACACCGAACCTGCAGGCAAAGTTTTACCATGTCCGATTGCGGATACCGTATTGCTGTCGCTAAAACGATAATAATAACTACGGCCAGGCTGTAGACCTGTTAAATCCACCTTGCAGCAATAATCTGCCTCTTTACGAGCCAGGCAAAGCTCTTGATGCTGTAACTTAGAAAAATCATTGCTTTCACTCACTTCCAGCAACAATTGCACTGCATTTGGTTGTTGTGCCGGAGTGACTTTAGTCCATAAAATCAGGCTATCTGTTAAAGGATCGCCACAGGCAACACCATGTAAAAACTGAATAGGGCTGTTATTTTTTGCTGTTCCTACTGTGCTACTGCAGCCAAACACACTGGTACTTAACCAGGCGGCTCCGGTAAAAAAAGCGCTGTTTTTAAGAAAATCGCGTCTGTTCAAGTTGGCCATAGTTCCTCCAAAAAGAAACTATTCTCTCTGGCCTTGATGATTTTTTGATGACGAACAACTGCAATGGGCTACACTTTGTCTATGCAAAAGAGCTATTTAACTCAGCTTGTGATCCAAAGCCGCGCGACAACGTAAAATTGCACCTTAGTTCAGAAAATTATTTTTTAAATCCCAAACATCCTTCCAAGTGCAGGACGCAGTTGTAGTTACAGTTCCCGGTTAGCAAAGCTGCCGAACCAAACGAGGTCTTTATGCACATTTATCCATTCCGCCAGCAAGCTTTTCGTATTATGAACAGCATCAACCTGGTGCTGATGCTACTGGCGTTAGCGTTGGCAAGCTGGCATCAAAGTTGGGGCGCGGCGTTGTTGATTGGTTTGCCAGCCTTGATTGTGCCTTTTGTGTTGTACAAAACTTTAAGAGACCACCGCTTGTCGCGTATCGCCTTTGGTGTGTCTTTTATGCTGTTTTGCGCCTTACATATTCATCAGTCCAACGGCGTAACTGAACTGCACTTTGGCATTTTTGTGCTATTGGCCGTGCTGAGCGCTTTTCGTGACTGGTTGGTGATTGCAGTAGCCGCAGCCACTATTGCTGTGCATCATTTGTTATTTGCTTACCTGCAAACCCAACACAGTGCTGTATTTTTAGTGCCAGCTCAGGACGCAACCTTTAGCAACGTGCTGGTGCATGCCGCTTATGTAGTGGTGGAATCTGCGGTACTTATTATCATCACCTTAAATTCGTACAAAGAAGCTATGGTGGGTTTGGCGTTTTCAGAAACTACTAAAGAGTTAGTTGCAGACCCTGCCCATATTAATTTAACGGTACGCTGCCCTGATATCCGCTCCCGCCTGGTGCAGCAATTTAATCAGGCGCTGGATGGCATTCAGCGCACAGTGCAAACCATTAACCAGTCTGTCGCTTTGCTGCATACCGAAAGCGCTCATTTGTCTAACGATGGCCAGCAACTGGTGTCAGGCATGAATGAACAAAACACTCAGGTCAAACGTATAGCCGCAGCTTCTGAAGAAATGGCACAAAGTATTCAGGCGCTGGGCGAACTGGCAGCTGCAGTATTGAGTGCAGCTAAACAGGCGGAGCTAAGTTCATTGTCAGGTAAGGAGTCTGTCGATCAAACCATAGCGGCTATCTCCACTTTGGCGGTGACCCTGCAGGATGCAGGACAAAAAGTAGATAGCATGGCGTTATCCAGCAAAGAGATCACCTCTGTACTTGAAGTCATTAAAAGTATTGCGGAACAAACCAATCTACTGGCATTAAATGCCGCTATTGAAGCAGCCAGGGCTGGTGAACAAGGCCGGGGTTTTGCGGTAGTGGCTGATGAAGTTCGTACTTTAGCTGGCCGTACCCAGCAATCCACAGAGCAAATTCAGCGCATGATCCACACCTTAACTGAAGCGAGTCAAAGTTCAGTGAAGTCAGTGCAACACTGTTTAAGTCAGGTCGACCATACCGTCAGTTTGGCGAAACGCAGTGATGAGTTGTTAAATACCATTACAGGTGAAGCTCAATCTGTAGCTCGCTCTGCAGATATTATGGCGGGCTCTTTAGAGCAACAACGCCATGCCAGTGCTGAAATGGCACAAGGTGCACAATATCTGCATGACAGTGCCGCCGCTCAGATGCAGCGCAGCGAAAAGGTAAAACAAAGCACAACCCAGATTGAACAGGTGGCCAATCAGTTGGCGACTGAAGCTAACAGATTCAGCAGTTGAATCAACGACAAATGACCAGGCGCGTGAAAGCCGCTGTAGTTTTGCTTATGCTTTGGATCGCAGGCAGTGCAGCAGCTTTTTATTGGTTTTTTTTAGGTCATTATGGTGTATTCGATCAGCAGGGTTTGTGGCAACAACAACCACTTCTGCCACAGCA
>JAHIWM010000258.1 GCA_018815765.1 Gammaproteobacteria bacterium
TGTTTGAAGAGTCTTTAGGTTCTGTACAGTTTACTATCGCGAAGTTTTATCGCATCGATGGCGGCAGTACGCAACATAAAGGCGTAGTCCCGGATATTTCTTTCCCGTCACCTATAGAGCCGGGTGAGTGGGGCGAAAGCAAGGAAGAAAATGCCTTGCCATGGGATAGCATTCCGGCTGCCCAATACACAGCATCTGATGACATTAAAAAAGCTTTACCGGTTTTACAGCAAAAGCATCAGGAGCGTTTCAGTAAAGAAACTGAATACAAATATCTGATGGACGATATTGCGCTGTATAACAAAGAGAAAGATGAAAAGACTATTTCACTAAACGAGCAGGAACGTCTGAAGAAAAAAGACGAAACCACTGCCCGTGACTTAAAACGTGTCAATGAGCGTTTAGCACGTCTGAAGTTACCTGCTGTGAAAGATCTGGAAGATTTACCTGAAGTGTTAGAAAAGCTGGATCCTCTGCTGGAAGAAACAGCTCAAATTACCGCAGACATGTTAAGTCTGGGTCATCTGGCAAAACGCGCTGACTAACGAAAAACTAAGGGGTCAGAGTCAATGAAAGGTGAGCACCCTTTATTGACTCTGGCCCCTTTTTATAACAACAGAATTGGTGTTAACCAATCGTGATGAGAATACACCCATGGAACAACAATCTATACCACGCCAGATAAAAGCTCCGAGTTTTTTAGATGCCAGCATCCCGCTTATTGTGCTGGTGCTGTTACTAAGCCTGTCCGTTTACTTATATGGCAGTGATTCATCCTACGGTGCTAATCAGATTGCTTTGTTTGTGGCAGCTTTTGTTGGTGTCATCATAGGTCTGAAAAATGGCTATGGCTGGGCTGATATAGAGCAGGCTATGGTCAAAGGCATTTCTTTGTCTTTAGGCGCTTTACTGATTTTATTCTCTGTAGGCGCTTTAATAGGCACCTGGTTGCTTGCTGGTACAGTGCCTTCGTTGATCTATTATGGTTTGCAGCTGTTAGACCCATCGTGGTTTTATGCGGCCAGCTGTTTGTTGTGTGCTGTAGTGGCAATAAGTATCGGCAGTAGCTGGACAACAGCAGCCACTATAGGTGTAGCTTTGATTGGTGTTGCTGCAGGCTTGGGTATGTCGCCCGCTGTGACTGCCGGAGCTATAGTTTCAGGTGCTTATTTTGGCGACAAAATGTCTCCTGTCAGCGAAACAACCAACCTTGCTCCGGCCGTAGCAGGTTCAAACTTATTTGATCATATCCGCCATATGACCTGGACCACTATTCCGAGTTTGGTTCTGGCATTGATTATTTTTGCTGTGATGGGATTTAATGCCGACGCTTCCGCTGATGACTCACAAATTCGCGCGATCAGTGAAGCCTTGCAGCAGCATTTTGTGATTAGCCCGATCATGTTGGTACCACTACTGGTATTAATGGCAATGGCCGTGAAGAAGGTACCGGCTTTTCCTACCGTATTTATTGGCGCTTTATTAGGTGGAGTCTGGGCTGTGCTGTTCCAGCCCGAACTGATTGCTAAAATGGCTGATCCTGCGTTAAACACAGTGTTGGCTACTTTAAAAGTGGTGTGGAGTACCTTGCATGGAGGTTTTGTCATTGAAACCCAAAATGCAGAACTGGATAAACTTCTGAATGGTGGGGGCATGGTAAAAATGCTGAACACCTGCTGGCTGATCTTTTCCGCCATGATGTTTGGTGCAGTGCTTGAGCATATTGGTTTATTACGCAAGTTTGTTGAAGCTATTTTGCATAAAGCCCACAGCACAGGCTCGTTAATTACCAGCACTATAGCCACTTGTATCGCGACCAATATTTTAACGGCTGATCAGTATATGGCTATTGTGATGCCTGGCCGGATGTTTAAAGAAGAATACGAACGCCGTGGTTTAGCGCCGGTGAATTTATCCCGTACTCTTGAAGATGGCGGCACCATTACAAGCCCGTTGATCCCATGGAATACCTGTGGTGCTTATATGCACGGTGTTCTTAATGTGAATCCGCTGGATTACGCCATCTATGCATTTTTTAACCTGATTAATCCGGTCTTGGCGGTGATTTATGCTTATATGGGCATTAAGGTATTAAAACTGACACCGCCAGATACGCCAATCACAGCGGCCGTTCAGGGTAAATAATAAAAAGGCCAGTTGTTAACTGGCCTTGTTGTTTTCAGATATTAAAAGAGAATTTTGTGATGAGTCAGATATCAAACCGTCAGGCAAAAAAGCTAAGTGACTACAAAGCACCAGAATTTACTATTACCGACGTTGAGCTGAGTTTTGAGCTAAGCCCTGAAGCGACTGTGCTGACTGCCGTTTATCAGGTGGCATCAGCCAGTGGCAAAGCAGGCACGCTAATTCTGGAAGGCCAAGAGTTGAAGTTGTTAACTGTGTCATTAGATGGTCAGTTATTAAATGCTGATGCTTATCAGGTAACAACGGAACAGCTGATTCTGGCAAACATACCAGCCAAAGCACAGCTTGAGCTTAAGATTGAACTCAACCCACAAGCAAACACAGCGCTGGAAGGCTTGTATTTATCCAATGGCGCTTATTGCACTCAGTGTGAAGCTGAAGGCTTTCGACGTATCAGTTATTACCTCGACCGACCTGATGTATTAGCCCGCTTTACTACTCATATTATTGCCGATGACAAAACCTATCCTGCGCTGTTAAGTAACGGTAATCTGGTCAGCTCAACCTTGTTGTCTGATGGTCGTCGTCATGTTACCTGGGTCGATCCATTTCCAAAACCTAGTTACTTGTTTGCCTTAGTGGCAGGGGACTTTGATTGTTTAAAAGGCAGTTACACCACTGGCTCTGGCCGCGAAGTGGCGCTGGAATTTTATGTCGATAAAGGCAATAAAAACCGCGCTCAGTTTGCGTTGGAATCTTTAAAACGCGCCATGTTGTGGGACGAACAAACCTTTGGTCTGGAGTATGATCTCGATATTTATATGGTGGTCGCCGTCGACTTTTTTAATATGGGTGCGATGGAAAATAAAGGCTTAAATGTCTTTAACAGCAAATATGTGTTGGCCGATCAGGCTTCTGCCACAGACACCGATTTTTTTAACATTGAATCCATTATTGGCCACGAGTATTTCCATAACTGGACCGGCAACAGAGTCACTTGCCGCGACTGGTTTCAGTTGAGCTTAAAGGAAGGTTTAACCGTATTTCGTGATCAGCAGTTCAGCGCTGATATGGGGTCTGCTACGTTAAATCGTATTGATGCGGTGAAAACCATCCGTACTGCTCAGTTTGCAGAAGACGCCGGTCCTATGGCGCATCCAATTCGTCCAGAGCAAGTACTGGAAATGAATAATTTTTACACCGTCACAGTCTATGACAAAGGCGCTGAAGTCATCCGTATGCTGCATACCTTATTGGGGCAGGACGGTTTCAGAAAGGGCATGGATTTATACTTTGAACGTCATGACGGTCAGGCGGTGACCTGTGATGATTTTGTTAATGCAATGCAGGACGCTAATGGCCGTGATTTAAGCTTGTTCAGACGTTGGTATCAGCAATCCGGCACACCAGAATTAAAAGTCTACAGTCAGTTTGATGCGAAAAAACGCGAATTTAAACTGCTGATGCAACAGCAGACACCAGCTACCGCCGATCAGGCTGAAAAGCAGCCTCTGCTGCTGCCTGTGCGTGTCGAATTGTTAGCGCAAGGAGTAAGCCAGTCTTATCTGCTTGAAATGACTGAAGTGCAGCAGGAGTTTAGTTTTGCTGTCAGTCAAAAACCAGTGCCTGTGCTTTTGGCCGATTTTTCTGCGCCGGTAAAGTTGCAGTATCAGTACAGCCTGGACGAGCTGCTACAAATAGCCCGTGATGCAAAAGATGGCGTGGCGCGCTGGGATGCAATACAGCAATTGTGGCAAATTCAGGTCAAAGCCGCCATTGACGCAAAAAAATCGGGGGCGGACTATCAGTTACCGCCTGCTTTACTTGAATTCTATCGGCAGTTATTAGTCCAGCCTCTGGATGATTTAGCCTTTACTGCGGAATTACTGACTGTGCCCGCTTATGACATGGTTGCTGAACAATTTGACGAAATACCAGTACAGGATCTGGTGTTTGCATTACAGAGCTTTACGCAACAACTGGCGAACAAATTGGCGGAGCAGTGGAAAAACTGTTATCAGTCGTTGCACACAGAAGTCTATCAATACCAGGAGCAACAAGTCGCCAAGCGCGCTTTACGCTCCGTCTGTTTACACTATCTGGCCTTTATTGCAGGCAAAGACGATTTGTTACGTCAGCAGTACGAGCAAAGCGACAATATGACCGACCAATTAGCAGTGTTAAGAGCTTGTCGTAGTGCTTCGCATCCGTTATTCGCACCATTGATGAGCGCCTTTGAGCAATGTTGGAACAGCGACGTTTTGGTATTGGATAAATGGTTTAACTTGTCCGCTTCTTATCCACAATCGTCGGTATTTGCCACACTGGAACAACTGACTGCACATCCACAATTCAGCTGGCAAAATCCGAATCGGGTTCGTGCTGTATTTGGCGCTTTTTACCAGCAAAATCCGGCAATGTTCCACGCAGAAGATGGCAAAGGCTATCAGGTTTTAGCCGATGTAGTGTTGAAAATGGATGCCATTAATCCTCAGGTTGCTTCCCGTCTTGTGACTCCTTTGTTGTCGTGGAAGCGTTATCAAAGTTCCCGCCAGCAGCAGTTAAAGTCGGTTTTACAGACTATGCTGAGCAAAGAGCTGAGTAACGATTTGTATGAGAAAGTGAGCAAGAGTTTAAGCTGATGCGACAGTATAAATTCAGACTGGTGCTGGATGTGGATCAATGTCTGGCCTTTTATCAGGGCCTGTATACCGATGTGGTGGTGCAAGCTGAAAACGGTCAGACAGTACAATTGCCGCTAAAACACTTTAGGCCCTACATCAGCCACGCCGGAGTGAACGCACGCTTTGTATTAACTTTGACCGATCAGGGTAAGTTCAGCAGTTTGGATAAAATAAATTAGAGCTATTACTTAAAACGGCAACTTAAAACAAAACAAGCAAAATTCTCCACTTTAGCTATTATTTTCATTTAGTTAGCTGATCTTTGCTCAACTGGTCAAACCGGATTCAGTTAAAGCAGGGGTAAGAAGCCATGGTAAAGGGAAAAAACTGAATAAAAATCAACAGATTTGGCAGATCGCAAGCCTTGCGCCCTGATCAAAATGATGTAATGATTTCTTCGATACAAGCTGACCTCCGAGCAGTTGGTTGGCTCAAAATAAAAAATAACAAAATACCTGCAGGGACAGGGGGGGAGATAACGAATGAATACTAAGCCAGGTGCCTTCGTCAGAAGTACTTTAGCTCTGGGTGTCGCTTCTGCACTATTGGCCTTATCGGCCTCTGCTGTTCAAGCCGCCACCTTTGATTTTGGTGATGTAGAGGTTGTATTTGACTCTACTTTCTCTTATGGCGCCAGCTGGCGTGCCGAAGATCGTGATTGGGATACCATCAGTAAGGTCAATCATCCTCGTTTTGACTGGACAGGTTATAGCGCTTTTAGCAATCCTATCTACACAGGTGCACAAATCTGGGCACAACCAGGCGCATATTCCAGCAATGGTGATGCGGGCAACCTGAACTATGACCGCGGCGATATGTTCTCCGAAGTGTTTCGTGGTACTCATGAACTGTCGATCGCCAAAGATGATATCGGCTTTTTTGGTCGTTTCACTTATTTTTACGACTCCGCCTTAATGGATGATGAAGGTGCTTACACCAATCCTCTGTCAGGCAACAAAGTTGATGCTTGTGCAGATGATGAAGCCCGTGATTTAGCCTGCCGTGATATCCGTTTACTGGATGCTTATGTCTATGGCAACTTTGCGTTAAACGATGGCGCAAACCCATTATCAGTTCGTGTCGGTAATCAGGTATTAAGCTGGGGTGAAAGTACTTTTATCCCACATGGTATCAACATCACTCCGGTTGACGTCGGTGTGTTACGTAGTCCTGGTGCTGACTTAAAAGAAGCCTTTATTCCTGTAGGTATGGCCTGGGCTTCTTTAGGTTTAACTGAAAACCTGACGGCTGAAGTGTTTTACCAGTACGAGTGGAAAAACAGCTATTTGCCAGTGCCTGGCTCATACTTTTCTACCAACGACTTCGCAGGCGAAGGTGGTTATGGTCAGAATATTCAGTTAGGTTTTGCTGGTAACCCGGATATCGATTTAGATTTCCTGGTGGATGAAATGAATCTGATATCACAAAACGCTCCTGCTTTGTTGGCGGCTTTAACGAACCCGGCTGCTACAGCTGCTCAGCGTGCTGCTGCTGTAAACGCTATGCTAGCCTATTCCACTAAAGTGACCTTAAGACCTCAAGGTGCAGCTGGTGAAATTGAACCTGAAGATGGTGGTCAGTATGGTATCAAACTGGAGTATTTCTCTCCGGAGCTGAATGATACTGAATTTGCGTTTTATCATATGAATTACCACAGCCGTACTCCATTGATTTCAGGTATAGCTTCTGATTTCCGTGTGGGTGTGGACGCCAACGGCCAGCCACTGGGCGTGGTTCAATCTTTGGCTTACCTGGCTGCGAATCAGGGAAATATTAATAAAGACAATATCAACGAACTGGATGTGTTTTCTAAAGGTTTAATCCAGTACCCGGAAGATATTAAGCTGTATGGCTTTAGCTTCAATACCACAGTAGAAGGGACTTCGGTTGCCGGTGAATTGTCATACCGTCAGGACGAACCACTGCAAATCGACGACGTGGAAATCCTTTACGCAGGTATGCCTGAGCAGTTAGCTAATGCTGGTTTACGTCCTGAACTGGAAGGGATCAGTCAGATTGGCCGTTATGACGGCAACAAAGTAGGGCCTGGTGAATTTGCTCAGGGCTTTATTTTGTCGGACACCACTCAGGCTCAAGTCACAGTGACTCACTTGTTTGGTCCAATGTGGATAGCTGATAACTTTACTATGTTGGCTGAAGTGGGCGGTATCAAAATTAACGATATGCCGGATCAGTCGGTGTTACGTTTAAATGGACCAAATACTGATCGCAGTGGCGGTCCTTTATTAGGTACCATTAACAACGGTCCGCTGGTTAGCAAAGACGGTGTACATACAGCGTTATCCAATGGTGCTGAAACCAACCCGTTCCCTACAGCGTCCGCCTGGGGTTACCGTTTATTAGCTAAAGCAGATTTCAACAACGTGTTTGCTGGTGTCAATATGTCGCACCGTGTGGTGTTTTCACACGACGTGAACGGTATTACACCTGATCCACTGTTTATGTTCTCCAAAGACAAAAAGTCTGTGGGTTACACTGTTGCTTTTGATTATCTGAACCGCTGGTCATCTGAGTTTTCTTACAATGCCTTCTGGGGTGGTGTAGGTACAACCAACAATACAGCTGACCGTGATTTTGTATCTTTTAACATTAAATACTCTATTTAAGGGACGAGGCGAAAACCATTATGAAAAAACTCACCCTGATTGCATCCACTATTGCGCTAGTTGTTAGCTGTGGTGCTATTGCGAAGTTAACTCCGGATCAGGTAGCCCGTTTGGGTGCTGATCTGACGCCGTTGGGCGCGGAAAAAGCCGGTAATGCCGATGGCAGTATTCCGGCATGGGAAGGCGGCATTCAATCTGCTCCTGCTGGTTATAAGCCTGGTGATCACCACCCGGATCCATTTGCTGGCGATAAAGTACTGTTCACTATTGATAAATCCAATCTGGCTCAATACAAAAATATGTTAAGCCCAGGTCAGATCAAACTGTTTGAAGCTTATCCTGACAGCTACAAAATGAATGTGTATCAAACTCGCCGTACTGCGTCTTACCCACAGTATGTTTATGATGCAACAAAGAAAATAGCAGGAAATGCGGAGCTGGTTGAAGGCGGTAACGGTATTGTTAACGCGGCTATTGGTATTCCGTTTCCAATTCCATCTAATGGTTTGGAAGCCATCTGGAACCATACCTTGCGTTTCCGTGGTGTAGCTGCCAGCCGTAATGGTGGTCAGGTTGCACCTACTGCTTCTGGCGACTTCGTGACGATCGGCTTTGATGAACAAATTATGTTCAAGTACTCAGCGCCTGATGCCACAGTAGATGCATTACAGAAAGAAAATATCCTGTTCCGTTTCAAGCAAGCGGTAACCACTCCAGCTCGTCTGGCTGGTACTGCGCTGTTAGTGCATGAAACTATGGATCAGGTGAAAACGCCTCGTCAGGCATGGACTTACAACACAGGTCAACGCCGTGTGCGTCGTGCGCCAAACGTAGCTTATGATGCGCCAGGTACAGCCTCTGATGGTTTACGTACGACAGATGACTTCGATATGTTTAACGGTTCACCAAACCGTTATGACTGGAAGTTAGTCGGCAAACAAGAGCTGTATATTCCTTACAACAGCTACAAACTGCACAGCAAAGACGTGAAATATGCCGATTTGGTAAAACCAGGTCATATTAATCCGGACTACGTGCGCTGGGAAAAACACCGTGTTTGGGTGGTTGAAGCCAACCTGAAAAGCGGTACCAGCCATGTCTACGGTAAACGTGTATTCTTTATTGATGAAGACAGCTGGCAGGTTCACGTAGCTGACCTGTATGACAACAGAGGCGAGTTATACCGCGTTGCTGTGGCTCATGGTCTGAACTACTACGAAGTACCAACACACTGGAGTACATTAGAAGTTTTCCACGATCTGAACACCCGTCGTTATATCGCGATTGGTTTAGACAACGAAGACAAGATGTATGACTTCTCTGTGCCGTTAACAGATAACGACTTTACTCCAGCGGCTCTGCGCCGCGAAGGTACCCGTTAAGCTGTAAACATGTAATAAACGGTTGGCTTGATGCCAACCGTTTTTGTTTCTAAATTGAAGCTGAGTGAAAACTCTAATGATGGTTAAACTTTTATCCTCTGTCGCAGCTTTGCTGCTGACAACCCAAATTCACGCTGAGTCTGCAGTTGCGCCAACGCCGTCTTATCTGATGCCTTTGGCAGAAAAAGCTGTGTTGACCGATTTAATCCGTGTCAACGACGAGCTGTATGTCGCAGTAGGCGATCGTGGTCATTTGCTGGTCAGTAAAGACAGTACCAGTTGGACACAAATTCAGACCCCAGTGCAAAGCTTATTTACCTCAGTGTATTTCTCTGATGACAAACACGGTTGGGCGGTAGGGCACGATGCCACTATTATTGCCACACAAGACGGTGGCCAGAGTTGGCAGTTACAGCAATTTAAACCAGAAACAGATAAACCGCTGTTTGATATTTTATTTGCCGATGCTAACAACGGAATAGCGTTAGGTGCTTATGGTATGTTTTACCGCACCATAGATGGCGGTAAAACCTGGCTGGATGAATTCCATCTGGAATTGGTCGGCGTGGACGATCAGGAGTATTTAAAAGAGCTGCAGGAGAGTGATCCTGATGCTTATTTGGATGAACGTGCATCAGTATTGCCACATTTTAATCGCATTTATCAGCACAACAATGTGCTGTATCTGATTGGTGAAGCAGGATTTTTTGCTACCAGTGCAGATTTTGGTAAAAGCTGGACCCGCCATCCGGAGTTTTATAATGGCTCGTTGTTTGGTCTGACCATGACGGCTAAAAACAGCCTGATCGCAGCAGGTTTACGTGGCCATGTATTCAGAAGCACAGATTTGGGCCAAAGCTGGCAGGAAGTCAAACTGAGCCAAACAGCCACACTCAATAGTGTGCTGACAGACGATGCAGGTAATGTCTATCTGACAGGAAATGCCGGCACTTTGTTAGTCAGCCAGGATGATGGTGTTAGTTTTACAGCCATGCCAACACAAGACAGTAAAGCCATTTTGAATGCCGTCGCAGTCAAGGATCAGCTGGTAGTAGTGACCGAAGCTGGAATTCGAACCTTAGCAATCAAGAAGCCGGAATAATATGAGTCTGAACCGAATTGTAACCAGCTGCGAGACGGCATTATTCCGTCACAGACCAGCTGTGATTGTACTTTTTGTACTCGCTACTTTATTTTTGTTATTTAAAGCCAGCCAAATTAAGCTGGATGCAGCTTTTACTAAAAATATCCCGCTGCAGCATGAGTACATGCAAACCTATATGCAGCACGCCAAAGATTTTGGTGGTGCCAATAATATTTTGGTGTCGGTCTGTGATGCCAAAGGCGATATTTTTAACCCGGATTTTTTTGCCTCCTTTAAAAAAATTCATGATCAAATTTATTACCTGCCAGGGGTAGACCGTAGTCTGGTCAAATCTTTGTATAGCCCAAGCACTCGTTTTGTTGAAGTGGTCGAAGATGGTTTTGCAGGCGGCCCTGTTATTCCTGCGGAGTTTGCACCGACGCCAGAAGGTTTGGCTGTGGTCAAATCCAACGTCGAAAAAGCCGGTATTGTCGGCCGTATGGTGGCTGACGATTTCAGCTGCGCTATGGTGACAGCGCAATTGCTGGAAGTAGACCCTGATACTCAACAAAAGCTCGACACCATTAAATTTGCTGCAGAGCTTGAACAGCAGGTACGGGGTCAGTATCAGAATGAAAACCTGAGTGTGCATATCATAGGTTTTGCCAAGATGGTGGGTGATGTAGCAGACGGTGCTAAAGGCGTATTGGCCTTTTTTGCTGTCGCTATAGTGATAACTGCCATTATGGTGTATCTGTTCAGCGGTTCAGTGATGCTGACCTTATTGCCTATTGCTTGTTCGTTAATTGCCGTGATTTGGCAAATGGGCATGCTGACTGTGCTGGGTTTTGGTATCGACCCTATGTCTATTCTGGTGCCGTTTCTGGTGTTTGCGATAGGCGTCAGTCATGGTGTGCAGATGATCAATTCGACAGGTAAAAACGTCGCTTTAGGTATGGATGCAAAAACTGCAGCTCAGGCCAGCTTCCGTAAATTGTTGATCCCTGGTGGTATTGCGCTGTTATCCGACACAGTGGGTTTCTTAACCCTGCTGATTATTGAAATTGGTGTAATCCGTGAACTGGCCATTACCGCCAGCTTAGGTGTGGGTATTATTATCCTGACCAACCTGATTTTATTGCCTGTACTGATGTCGTACGTCAAATTCAGCGACAAGTACAAGAAAAAAGTACAGACACCTCATCCTCGTATTGAAAAGTTTTGGTACAGCTTATCGGCTTTTGCTACGCCTAAATATGCTGTGGTGATTTTACTTGCTACAGCCGCTTTATTTGCTTTGGGCTGGCAGCAAAGTGCTTATCTGAAAATTGGTGATTTGCATCCGGGCGCTCCGGCCTTGCATGAAGATTCAGTCTACAACCAGGATACCTTCCTGATCACAGACCGTTACGCCATTTCAGTCGATTACATCAATGTGATGGTGGAAACTCCGGCCAACGGCTGTACTTTCCACGATGTAATGAACCGGGTTGATCAGTTCCAATGGCAAATGGAAAACGTGCCGGGTGTGCAGTCTGCTGTATCGCTGGCATCTGTATCCAAAACCATCAATGCTGCTTACAACGAAGGCAATGTGAAGTGGAAAATATTGCCCCGAACCACAGAAAGCTTAGTGCAGTCGTCCAGTAGGGTAGAAACCAGCACAGGTTTACTCAATAGCGACTGTTCTGTGATGCCGGTGATCTTGTTCTTAAACGACCACAAAGCGGAAACCATTGAAACTGTAGTGGCTGCCGCGAAAAAAGCCGGTGCTGAATTGAGCACAGATGAGGTGAAGTTTAAGTTAGCTTCTGGTCCAGTGGGTGTGATGGCTGCTACGAACGAAGCCGTAGACGCAGCTCAAACGCCTATGATGTGGTATGTCTATGGTGCAGTAATTGTATTGTGTTTAATTAGCTTCCGTTCTGTTAAAGCCACAGTGGCCGTCATAGTACCTCTTTATGTGGTGTCTATTCTGGCGACTGCGCTAATGACCAAACTGGAAATTGGTTTAACAGTATCTACTTTACCTGTGATAGCGCTGGGTGTAGGTATAGGTGTCGACTACGGTATTTATATTCTGTCGAATATGACGCAATTGCTGCGGGATGGAACACCGCTGCGTCAGGCTTATTTCACAGCGTTAAAAGAGACGGGCAGTGCGGTATTGTTTACCGGTATCACTCTGGCCATAGGCGTCAGCACCTGGGTATTCTCGGCGCTGAAATTCCAGGTCGATATGGGCATACTGCTGACCTTTATGTTTTTAGTGAATATGCTCGGTGCAATTCTGGTGTTACCAGCACTGGCAGCCTTTTTCTGGCGAAAAAATAACTAGTCATCGTTTATGTAAAAAGTTGCATGTTTAGACAAGAAAATGGCCGTAAGGCCATTTTCTATTTACAGCGGATGAATAACTTGTCAAATCAGCTATTTTTATTCTGGTACAACCAGTAACAAAGACATAAATAAAGCTCGAAAAGCCCGTCAATACTCAATAAACTTCGCACCTGACACGCTCTGTATGTAAGTAAACCCAGTCTTCGTAGTCTGAGGTTTCAAAAAAGGATACAAAAATGGCACTGATAGACGGTCAACCTTCTGTACTACTACAAAATGTAAGTAAGCTTATTCGTTCTAAAGTCAAAGATCAGGTCGAACTGGTCGAAAAATTTGCCCACACTCTGTATGGCAATATGTCTCACGAAGATTTGTTTGGTCGTAACGACAGCGATTTATACGGCGCTGCGTTAAGTTTATGGCAAAGCTTTAATAGTCATACCGACGCAAAAGCGTTAATTCGCGTGTTTAACCCTGAAATCGCTAAACATGGTTGGGAGTCCAAACACACTATCGTTGAAATAGTGGTGAAAGACAGTCCGTTTTTAGTGGACTCAGTGCGAATGGCGCTAACACGCCAATCTATTACCACCCACTTGTTATTGCATTACCCATTACAAACGCTCCGTAACGATAAAAACGACATCACGGACTTTTATAAATTGGGCACTGTAGAGCAAGCCAGCACTGAACAAACTGTGTTCCATATTGAAATAGATCGCATGACAGACAAAGCTGCAGTTGAGGCTTTAACCTCTGAACTGCAATCTGTGATGGAAGATGTGTCTTTAGCAGTGCAGGACTGGAAACCTATCCGCGCAAAATTGTTGCAAGTGATAGCTGATTTGCCAAAACAAGCGGCAGTGAATGCAACTGAGCTTGAGCAAGCCACCGAATTCTTAAACTGGATGGCCAAAGACAACTTCACTTTGTTGGGCTACCGGGAGTACCGCATCAAAGCGGTGGAAGGCGATCATAAAATTGAAAGCGTCAACGACAGCGCTTTAGGTTTAATGCGTCGTTCGACCTCACGTGATTTAATGTTGTCGGATTTGCCAGAGCAGGCACGTAAACAAGCCTTAAATGCGTCGTTGCTGATCCTGACCAAAACCAATAATAAATCCCGTGTGCATCGTCCAGCCTATATCGACTATGTCGGTATTAAGCGGTTTGACGACAAAGGCCATGTTATAGGGGAAGACCGCTTTATTGGTTTGTATTCTTCATCCTTATACAACAACAGCGCCGCTGATATTCCATTGCTGAAAAACAAGCTGGCCAAAGTGATGGCCAAGTCTGGTTTTGCCCATGGCACCCACGCTTACAAAGCCTTGCTGAATATTCTGGAAACTTACCCACGGGATGAGTTGATCCAGGCCACCACAGACGAGTTGTTGGATGTGTCGACTGGCGTACTGCAAATGCAGGAACGTGATATGACACGTCTGTTTGTGCGTAAAGACGCCTTTGGCCGTTTTGTCTCCGCTATGGTGTATGTACCACGTGAGCGTTATAACACTCAGCTGCGTAAAGTCACGCAACAAATTCTGGCTCAATCTTTAGGCAGTACTGAAGCCGTTGAATTTACTACGTACTTCTCTGAGTCTGTGTTGGCGCGTACCCATTATTTCGTTCGGATCAACGATAACAATATCGAGTTTAATGTGAAAGAAATTGAACGCAATTTAGTTGAA
>JAHIWM010000259.1 GCA_018815765.1 Gammaproteobacteria bacterium
AAAAAGTACGCTGGCAGTTTGTACCTAAAGATGGTGTGAAGGGTTTAACTGAAGCTGAAATCAAAGCACCGGCCACAGACTTTCTACAAAAGCGGCTGGCTGAACGTTTAGCCAAAGGCCCAACTCAGTGGACTATGCAGCTGGTGCTGGGTGAGGCTGGAGATACGGAGACCGATCCATCGGTAGTGTGGCCTAAAGAGCGTAAAACTCTGGACATAGGGCTGTTATCCATTACAGAGCAAGGCGGCGAAGCCTGTACTGGCCTTAACTTTGATCCAAACGTGCTGAGTACGGGTTTGCGTGCAAGCAGCGACAGAGTGCTGCAAATGCGCTCTCCTGCTTATGCCATCTCTTTTGGCAAGCGTTTAACCAACCAGTAAGCCGATTCAGCACTAAAACGAATGCACCAGTCGGGTGCATTCGTATGCAGTCTGGCCCTGTGGCTGGAATTTGACTAAGCTGGGTCAAATTCAAAAAAACAGGGATCTACAATGTTGAATAAATCATTGCTCGCGCTGGCTTTAGCCGTTGCTTTAACGGGTTGTGGCAAAGCGCCGGAACAAGCCACCACCACTGCTGTTGAAACCCCGGCTGCTGTTTCTCAAACTGCGCTTCAAGGCACAGAAGTCACAAAACCCTGGTGGCAGGATGCAGTGTTTTATCAAATCTGGCCCCGCAGTTTTTATGACACCAATGCCGATGGCACAGGCGATTTTAAAGGCATCGAAGCCAAGCTGCCGTATTTGCAGGATTTAGGCATCAACGCCATTTGGTTAACGCCTATGTTTGAGGCGCCTTCATACCATGGCTACGATTTCACAGAGTTTTATCAGATAGAACAAGATTACGGTTCTATGCAGGATTTTGAGCAGCTGGTACAGGCGGCCAAAGCCAAAAATATTAATATTATCCTCGATTTAGTCATCAACCATATCTCCGACAAACACGACTGGTTCCAGCGTTCTGCCAAAGGTGAAGCGCCTTATAAAGACTATTTTGTCTGGCGTGATGAACTACCAACAGATGGCTGGGGGCCGGCCTGGAGCACTGAAGTCAAACCTGAAACCGTCTGGCACTGGAACGAAGAGCGCAAAGCCTACTACTACGCCGCTTTTGGTGCGTCACAACCTGATCTGAATTTAAAACACCCTGATGTGATTGCCGAAATGAAAAAGATGGCCAAATTCTGGCTGGACAAAGGGGTTGCCGGTTTCCGTTTAGATGCAGTGCGTTACGTGCAGGAAGATGGCCCACAGCAACGTGCAGATACCCAGGGCACCATCGACTATTGGGTCGACTTCACTCAATACGTTAAAAGTGTAAAACCAGACGCTTATCTGGTAGCTGAAGCCTGGGTCGACTTGCCTATAGCGGCCAAATACTGGGGCGATGGCAAAGGGCTGGACGCTGGTTTTGATTTTGAGTTCGGCTACAAAGTGCTGGAGCTGTTAAAGGTCGGCAAACAAAATGCTGAGTTTGGCACTATGCAGGAAGGTGCTGGTCCGCAAGCTGACAACCTGCTGATGGCGAATTTACAGCAACGCAAAACCACCTCTGCGCCTATGGAGTTTTTCAGCCCATTCCTGACCAACCACGACCAGCCACGTTTAAGCTGGCAAATAGGTCAGGATTTTAATAAAGCCAAGCTGGCTGCAGCTTTGTTGTTCAGCTCACCAGGCACCACTTATATCTATTACGGCGAAGAGATCGCCTTAACTCAGGCATCGGATAAAGAGCATTTACATCGCCGCTCCCCTATGTTCTGGGACAACAGCGCTCAGGCTGGTTTTAGTACAGCTGACAAAGTATGGGTACAGCGTGATGACTTATTCCCGCCTCAAGCCGAAAGCAGCTGGTGGACGCCATTCCTGACGGCTCAGCAACAAGGCCCGAATAACGTCGCAGCTCAGCGGGCTGATGCCAAATCGGTTTGGTCTTTGTATAAATTCCTGATCAAACAAAAAGCCGAACGTGCCGAATTTGGCATAGCGGGGGATTACAAGGCAGAGTTTTTAGCAGAAGGTAAGTTACTGAAAATAGTCCGGTCTTTAGGCGATAAACAAAGCCTGATGCTGCTGAACTTATCGGCTGAGACTATGGCAGTGCCAACTGACTTAGTGCCAGCGGGTATGAATGCCACCTGGCAGGAAGATGAAACACCAGAGTTAAATGCCCATCAACTACAAATCTGGCAAAACTAAATGAAAATGGGGTCAGAACACATAAGTTATGCGTGACTTATGTGATCTGACCCCAATTTTAAGTCGATGAAGAAACTGCTGCCTTTGCCTGCTGTGCTTTCAAACGACAAGCGGCCACCATGATGCTCCACTATAGATTTGCTGATACTCAAGCCTAAACCTGTGCCGCCAAAATTGCGCACATCTGAGGTGTCGGACTGGCTGAAAGGCCGGAAGATAAAAGCTTTAAATTCTTCGTCTATGCCTTGGCCCTGATCAATGATCGCAATACGAACCTGCTCATTCAGATGCTGCACCTGAATTTTGACAACAGAGTCTGCAAAAGAAAACTTAGCTGCATTAGATAATAAATTCGCCAGCACCTGCATCAGGCGATTGCTATCAGCCCATAACCACACATCATCAGATACGTCGTCAAGTGCCAACGTCACCTTATGCTGTTCGGCATAACCGGCCATTTGTTCCACAGCGCAGTGCAACAAAGGTTGTAGCTGCACTTTAGCAAAATGGAAATTCATCTGTCCTGCTT
>JAHIWM010000029.1 GCA_018815765.1 Gammaproteobacteria bacterium
AAGCCACTGAACTGCCATCCGGGCTCCATAAGCCGTCGAACTCTCTGACACCGCTGCTTTGTGTCAAATTGCGGGTACTGCCATCTTTTACCGGTACTGTGAATACATCACCACGGGCGCTAACCACCACACGCTGACCTGTGGCCGATAAGCGGGCGTTGGTCAGGGTTTTGCTGGCATCTTTCCACTGCGGACGTTTTTGTACGGACTGAGTTTGAATATGCACAGGGATAGGTGTGCTTTGACCAGTGCTCACATCATAACTATGTAAAAAACCGCCGGCTTCATAGACGATTTGATTGTTGTAGCCTGCGGCACTGCGCAAGTCCCAGTCGGTATTCTTTGTCAGTTGTTCCACTTTTTTATTGCTGTAGCGAAACAGATTTACTGCAGTATTGTCGCGGTCAGACAGGAAGTAGACATCATCGCCGAGCCAAAACGGACTGAATTCATTGGCATTAGGATGTGGGATTTTTTCCAGCTGCTGTTTTTCTAAATCGATGATCCACACCGGAGGCGTGCTGCCACCGCGGTGCAGACGCCAGCCACTTGGGCCACTGTAGGCCATATTGTTGGGTCTGTAGGCCAGTTTCTTGCCATCTGCGTTTAAGTCCCCTTCAAAAGCCACGGCTTCCATCAGCTTTTGTTCAAAACCGCCCTTCACAGGCACACTAAACAGCTGGTTGCTGCGGCTATTCGCTATCTCACGGTTGGACGCAAAGATGACTTTTTTACCATCAGGGCTCCAGCCATTGACGGTATCAGCACCAGGGTGAAAGGTCAGTCGTGTTGCAGCTCCGCCGCTTGAAGGCATCAGGTAGACATCAGTGTTGTTATCATAACTGGCTGAAAACGCGATCCACTTGCCGTCGGGTGAAAACTTAGGGGCAAATTCGCTGGCCGGATGGCTGGTTAACTGACGTGGGTTTTGGCCGTTTTTGTCGCTGACCCAAATATCGCCGCCATAAACAAAAGCCAATTGGTTTGCGGATAGATCCGGTTGGCGCAGCAGGGCTGTGCCTTGTGAGGCAAAAGAGGAACAAGTAGCCAGGGCACAAAATAGCGCAAGGTAACGAGGTTTAAACATGGTATGTCCTTGGTGTGGTTCTTATTTACCCACAAGTAAACCACATTAGGTGCCCCCTGCAAAACACAAGCTTGTAACAAGAAATGTTAAAGCTTTAATCAAACTCAAACTTATACAGCACATCTACAGCGCTATCTAAACCTTGTACTGCCTCAAGATAAAGGTTTTTCATTAACTCGTATCGTAAAGTGAATTCACCTAAAGAGTTAAATATCCCCACGCCATACTTCAGCTGTAGTTTTGGTGATAAATAGCCGCTGACCGTCACTTGGGAGTCATCTCCAGTGCCCGCTGTATCCAGTGTAAACTGTTCAAAACCTAAAGCCTGACCCAACTGACTGACCATGCCGTTGCTGTTGGCGATACCAAGCCCAATTAAGCCGCTGGTTAGTGGATTACTTTTGGTATCGGCGCTGCCGGATAAATCCCGTCCCATCAGCAGATAAGACAAAGCGTTGGCCTGAGGTTTGGACGGCTCTGAAAAAATAACCACAGACGCTTGGTCAGCGGGGCCATTAACCCGGATCCCTGCAATCACATCATCTTCAGTGGAAGAGGGGTTACGAATGGCTTCAATATTTAAAAACGGTTGATCGGCAGGACCATTAAAGATCAGTTTGCCTTTACGGATCAGCAAATCCTGGCCATAGGAGCGGAAGGTACCATCCAGAATATTTACTTCACCTTTTAAGCGTTGTTGCGGACCATTTTGACTAAACAATAACTGCCCTTTTAAGCGGCTTTTCAAACCGAAGGCCTGCAGCTTCACTTCATCCCCCAAAATCAGCCGCATTTCGGTGACTAATTTAATTGAGCTGGTGACAGCTCCACGGCGCACTTCCAGTTCTTTATTCAGCACTATCTCATCATCTGAGATTTGCACCGCGTTTTGCGGTAAATCGTCTATCGCTATATCAGCTTTTGGAATTTGTATTGTGCCTTGCACTGCAACCACCTGATTTTGTGCCAACACTGTCACTTCAGGATTGATATAGACCACACCTTGCGACAGGGTCAGTGGTAGTTGCTGGCCGCTTAAGGCTAAACGAGCCTGATAGTTGGCTAAATCAAACCAATCGGCATAACCAGATAATTGTGCTTTGCCTTCACCACTTTGAATTTCCGCCGTCAATAAGGCTTTTTGCTGTAAAAAGTCGAGCTGCAGACTGCCTTGTTCTATATCCAGCGGGGCATTATTTCCTTGCAATTTCACGTCACTGACTTTGAGTTGACCAGAAAGCAAAGGTTTACCTAAAGTGCCGCTGGCCCGGACCTGACCATTTAAGGTTGCAATAAATTCGCTTTGTTCTGGCAATAAGGTGCGTAAAAAGTTTAAATCGAGCCGGGTTAAGGTCAACTCAGCTTCAAACTTTTTATCTTGCTGGCTTAAATCGGGCAGGGAGGCTGAACCTTTGAGTGAACGGTCTTCACTGAACTGCATTTGCCAGTTGCTGGAAAGCTGTTTTGGCGTCAATGTCAGCGCCGCATTCCAGCTTTGCCACGGTAGTTGCAATGGATTGACGTCGGTTTGTTGCCATTGACCTGCTGTGCCAGTCAGTTTAAGCGTGGCGTTCAGACCTTGTTTTTTACCCCAGATCAGCTGCATATCTGCATCGGCTTCGCCGGTCAAGCGTTGTGATTCGCCAATAAAAGGTTCCAGCAACGCCAACTGAAATTGTTGCAGCCGTATCGATATATCTCCCTGACTACTGCTGATTTTGCTTGGTTTTTCCAGGCAAAGCCGGCCTGGTTCAGACGACCAGCAATGCGCGGGTAAGCTGAGTTGCTGTTTGGGCCAGTCCAAAGCGATCAACAGAGAGTCGATTAAAGCCCAATGGCCGACAGGGGTTTGCAACTGAGCTTGCTGCAGGTTGATTTGCCATTGCTGTTTAGGTTTTGCCGTGGCTGCAGCCTGTAGCTGTGCTTTGTAGTCAGCACCGTCCAGTTGGAGTACCAAATCGCTGCTGTTTTTATTGCCTGTCAGCAGCAGTTGCGCGGAATTCAGTGCCTGACCGGACAGCGTGCCTTTACCTAAAGTCAGTTCCAGCTGATGATCCAGATTATTGCTGTTGATCAGCGCGTTCAGACTGATATTTTGCAGGCGCATTAACTTCTTATAACGCAGCTTCTCACCTTGCAGCTTAATATCCAGAGCAGGGTGTTGTTGGGGGCCTGTCACTTTTGCATCGGCCATCAGGCTACCCTGCACTCCCTGAATAGAGCTCGCCAGATCAGGCGCGACCACAGACAAAGCCATTTGCCATTTGTCTGTCACTTCCCCTTCAGCTCTGATTTTGTTATTGCCATGCTGCAGCACCAGCGTCTTACTGCTTAACTTCTCTACTTCAAGAGCTTTGCCTTTGGCCTGCAGCTGACCCGATAAAGACAGCGGTTGCTGACGCACTTGCCCCTGAATAGCTAAAGTCGGCAGCTCAAGCTGCCATTGTTGCTGGTGGTAACTGGCTTTGAGTTTGATATCACCACTGAGTTGTCCCGGATAATCTTTTAGCCATGGATCCAACAGCAGTTGTTCCAGTTTCACCGTTGCATTGAGCGCCAGCTCTTTGGTCAGATCTAAAGAGCCTGTACTGTGCAGGTTTCCCTGTGCCGAGCTGAGTGTTAAAGCGGACCAATGCAACAAAGGTGCCTGCCAATGCGCAGTCAGCTGCAGTTGACTTTGCGGTAGTTGTGGCAATTGTTGCTGACTTTGCAAAGAAAATTTCAAGTCTGCCAGTGAGCCTTCGGCATCCAGTGCCATATTTTGCATTTTGTACAATGCTTCTCCCTGCAGCGGCCATTGCAGGCTTGCAGCGTTTAACTTCAGCGATAGAGGCAGTCCAGCTGTCAGAGGGGCCACTTCTATCTTTGCTGAGGCCTGCTGAGTGCCTGTTAATTCCAGCGCTAACTGCAGTTGCTCCAGTGAGCCAGCAATGCTGCTGTCGAGCGTCAACGGACCACTGTCTGCTTTGATAAAACCCTGCACTGCAAAAGGTGTGGCGTTAGTCAGGCTAATCTGTGCTTGAGCATTGATTGGCTTGCCTTGCAGATCCAGTTGGGTTAATTCCAGTCTGGTTAACTTAAACTCTGTTAACTCAAACTGATCCGGATTGGCTTCGAGTGACAAACTAAGCTGCTCTGCAGAAAGTTGCTGTGCTCCTGTGACTTTAGGTTGTTGTAAAGTGAGCTTTTTTACACTGAGCCACAGTGGCAATTCAATCCGCGTTAGTTGTGGTACCTGATAATGCCACCAGGCCAGACTGTTCGTTGCGGTGCTGGCTGCTGTTGCCGCAGAGACACTATGTTGTTCGGAGTTTTCCGGTAAATGCAGTTGTAATTGGTCCAGCAGCGTGTCGCCCAGCGATATTTGTTGACCACCCAATTTCAGTTCTGTGCTCAGGTTATTCAGGCTAAGCTGCAGTTCACCTTGTTGCACTCTCAGATCTGTGATCTGCAGTTGAGTAACACTGACTTTGGGCAGTTCCAGTACTGTATCTTCTTGCTCCGGTGCAGCTTCGGGTAGGGTGGAAGGGCTAAGCACAAGATGCACGCCTTCTGCTGTTGCACTGTCCAGACAAATCTCAAGTCGGCCTAAACAATACCAACTGACGTTAGCTGCCAGGCTGTTGATGGTAAGCCTCATTCCATCTTGCTCAAACTGCAGTCCGGTCAATGTAAAACCTTCAGCCAGAGTGCCACTGATTTGGGTTATTTGAACCGGGCTGTTGTCTGGTAGCAACCTGTTCAGCAGTTGCAAAGGTTTATTGGTATAAAACAGCACAATCAGGCTGAGCAACAGCAATAAGCTGAAGGATAAAAAGAATTTCTTCCAACTAAAACCCGAGCTGAGGTTTTTTACATCAGGCACTGCAGTGCGCTCTTCGCTGCCATTCACACTCATAATTCCGGCCCCAAACTAAAATGCAACTGCAAAGCCTGATTGGAGGGCACATCCAATCCCCATGCAACATCAATACGAATAGGTCCAACCGGGGAAGCCCAACGCAGACCTAAACCTACACCACGGTATATGTCGGCTTTATCATTCCAGGCACTGCCTGCGTCAAAAAATGCGGCAGCCCACCAGTTGCCTGACACTCTGTACTGATACTCAAGCGCGGCAGTCGCCAGATAACGGGCACCAATCAAGCTGCCTTCTGTATCCACAGGAGAAATGGATTCGTACGAATAGCCACGAATACTGTTATCACCGCCCGCAAAAAAGCGCAGGGAAGGCGGCAGCTCAGTGATGGCTTCCATCAGCACAGCACCTGCATCTACACGCACCAGATAGCGGTGATCTTCAGAGAGAGAACCTATCCAGCCGACACGGCTGCGTATTCGCACAAAGCTGCTGTCTGAACCCCATGATGGATCGGACACTTCAGTGCCAATTAGATACCGGCTGGCTTCAGAGGGCATACTGCCACCGCTGTCCCAACTGCGGCTGAAGCTGATGCCAGGCATAATCAAATTCGCACTGCCTGAGTCCTGACCTTGTACATAATCTTCGTATAACCAGCGCACAGAGGCTGTTCTGTACCAGGCGTCGTCCAGTAACCAGTGTCGCTCCAGCACAGTGTTGTATTCCTGACTGCGGGTGTCTTCTAAATCTTTATTTTTTATACCAAAGTTCAGTTTATAGAAGTCTTCACTGACGTTTTTCTTCGGCCATTTGTAGCCCACTTCTACTGTTTGTTCGGGGCCGGACAAGGCCATTTTACTGTTTAAGCTATGTCCTCTGTCATTGAGCCAGGGTTTGTTCCAGTTCAGTTTAATGCGGGGACCAAGATCAGTGGAGTAACCCACACCTGTCTCCACTGTGTTACGAATTTGCGGTTCTACTTTAATCTTCACAGCCAGTTGCTGTTCGGCGTTTTCAGGATCATCCACTGTGACATCTATGCTACGAAACCAGTTAGTCTCCGCCAGACGCTGATTTAATTCACCCAGTTGGCTGGATAGATAAGGCTCACCCGATTTAAAAGGCAACATGGAGCGTAAACGTTCGTCACGAATTTGGCTGCCTTCAAACTCGACTTCACCAAAGTGATAACGTGGGCCTGAATCGAATTGAATATGAATAAAACCCTGCAGCAAGCGAGGGGCAACCGAGAGTTCCTGTTTAACAAATTTCGCCTGAAAATAACCCCGGCGCAACGCTAAAGAATTCAGCTGATTTTTGATTTCTTCATAACGGCCGTGATGCACTCTGTGATTCACTTTAGGCCCGACTTGTTTCACTAGTTTGGCAAATTCAGGATCTGTTGAGGCTTCACCTAAAATCTCAACTTTGACTGATTTTAATCGTAACGCTTCGCCAGGTTGAATGGTCAGCCGCAGTTTTTGTTTTTTTTCTTTCCCCACCAAGCTTGGTTCGACCTTTATACGGTAGTAACCCACAGCACGGGCTGCAAGTTTGACATCGTCAATCACTTTATTTTGAAAACGTCTTGAGCCGAGGTTGTTTTTAGCGGGCAATCGGTCTAAATAAAGCTCAATATTATCAGCAAGGGGGCCTGAAACGCCCTTGAGTTCAATTTGGGGATGCGCTGCGGCGGCAGAGGCGGCAAACAGCGCCAGAATGGCCAGAGTCCTGTACAACAAAATGCGAACTATCCTTTGTGTTAAAACTGGTGTGTTAAAACCGGGTCAGTGGCACCCGGCTATCTGTTCAGAGTATAACAGTCTAAGAGAGTTCAGTACGTTTTCAACTGCTTAATAGACCAGTTGCTTACTCTTTAACCTTTGCAAACAAAAAGGTTTTCATCAGCAAAGACCATTCAGGCTCTTTGCCATACATACGGATGCCAAGTTCAAATACCCGGCTTGCTGCATTTTTAAGCCAGAACAGACACGCAACCAGCAAAATTAGCGATAAAATCCATTCCCACCAGGGCACTGAAACTGACGCCATACGCATTGGCATAGCGGCAAAAGAGGTCAGAGGAAACAAACTTAATACATGCATTAACGTACCTTCAGCATTGTCCATCGCACTGAACACCACACCTAAAGGCACAGTAGGTAAAAACATCACAATAGAGCGACTGGAATGGTTTGGGTCGTCAATAGTGGCGGCAAAACCCGCCATAAAGCTGTTGATTAGCAGCAAACCTAAACTAACAAAAATCAAGGCGCTGGAGAGTTCCAACGCAGTAATAGGTAATACATACAAACCATTGCCTTTTGCCAGAGCTATGGCCTGGATCATGATGTAAAAGAACAGGCCTGTGGTGATCATGCTTTTTAGACAAAATAATGAAATGCCTAAAATTTTGCCGTCAATCCATTCTTTGGTGCTGATCAGGGTCAGCAGTTGTTCGGTGACTCGTTGTTGTTTTTCTGTGGTAATGGCCGTAAACATAAAGCCAAACCCTGAAAATACACCTATAGCCATCAGCAATAACAAGCCACCACTGACAATTTTTTGCTCCTTGTTTTGTTTGGCTGAGTCTTTTTTCAGAAAAACCAGCTCTGCGTCAGGCTGAGTATTTACAATCTTTTTTTGTTCTGTACTCAGTGGTAACTGACTGATGCGCTGTTTTTGCAGCCAGTTCTGCAGTTCAGGTGTGATTTTATCCTGCCAGCTGGCACTGGATTCAACAGTCATCACCAACTTGTCGTCTTTGACCTGAACCACTAAATCCCAGATATCGCCAATGCCTGAAAGCGCAGTTTCTGCTGAATTAGCCGGTATTTGGCTGAAGGTAAAGCCGCTGACAACAGGAGCGGGCGCTTGACTGACCAATGCAACTTTATAGTCATTGTCGATCCACGCTTCCAGCACAGGCCAGATCGTTGAAAGTACTAAAAATGTGACCAGTATGCCCGCGCTAATAAGCTCTTGTTTCCACTTGAAATAACGTTGGAATTCAAATACAGCTATAGTCCATAAATTCATGCCGCGTCTCCTTGCGTATCTGGTGTTGCTTGCTGATTATGTTGCTGCACTGCGGTGAGATACAACTGATGCAAACTGGGCTGGATACGACTGAAATCAGCCAATTCCGCTACACTGGTCAGTTGCTGCAGCAATTGACTGACACTAAAACCAGCTTTTAAGGTCAGCTGAATTTTAGAGGGGGCCAGGGGTTTGAATTCAGCAACTGCAGTTAAGCGCTCCAGTGCTTCGGAGTTGACCTGCTGTTCAAAACTGACTTCAAACCACTGCTTTGGATCCAATTGGTGGCTGACTTGCGCCAAGCTACCCTGGGCCACCAACTCGCCTTTGTTCAGCAGTAACATTTCGTCAGCCAGACGCTCAATCAAAGCCATTTGGTGAGCACTTAAAATAACAGTAGTGCCACTTTGTTTTAACTCAGTCAGGATGGATAACACATGCTCCTGATTTACAGGATCCAGACCAGAAAAAGGTTCATCTAAAATCAGTAAATCGGGCTTATGCAACACACAACTAATCAGCTGCACTTTTTGTTGATTGCCTTTGGAAAGTTTATTTAAGTTATCGTCCATTTTTTCCAGCAAATCGAGTCGGGTGCACCACTGTAACAAGGCGGCGCTGATGTCTGCTGCGGCCATGCCGCGCAATTTTGCAATATAAGTCAGATTTTGTCGTACTGTCCTGTCCTGATACAGTCCTCTGTCCTCTGGTAAATAGCCATAACAACGCTGCGGTAATGCACTAAGTTCTTCGCCTTTGTATTCAATACGGATCTGGCCTGCATCGGGTCGGGTTAAGCCAACCAGCATACGAATAAGTGATGATTTACCGGCGCCGTTTGGGCCAAGCAGTGCAAAAATCTGGCCTGACCGCACGTCAAAACTAATACGGTTGACGGCTTTGACAGTGCTGTAACTTTTTTCTATCCGATCTGCAGAAATCCTGAGCATGATGTGTCCTTGCAAGCAATAGGAGTGGCGAAGTATCACCAGCATATCAATGCTAAAGCTTTAACAACAATAGGAAAATGTGACAAATTATTAACCTGCCATTTTCGCGGCTGCATTGTCAGCGCTTTGTCATCTGGTTCAGTTAAACTGGGCAGCAGGGAGCATCAGAGCAGGAGTGGAAGCATGAGAGTAAAAACTGCAATGACTATTGTATTGCTGCCAGGACTGGATGGCACAGGAACTTTGTATCAGCATTTGGCACAGCAGCTGGCGCCAGACTTTGATCTTCAGGTGATTGCTTATCCTTTGGGGAAGCTTTGGGGTTATCAGCAGTTGCTGGACTTTATCCGGCCGCAGCTGCCACAAGGCCCTTATCTGCTGCTGGCTGAGTCATTTTCCGGTCCTTTGGGTATTATGGTGGCTGCTGAGCAACCGCCTCATTTAAAAGCCCTGGTGTTATGCTGCACCTTCGGTCGTAACCCTTTGCCTGTGATTAAAGGGCTGGCAAGTGCTGTCGACAAGCTGCCCTGGAATGAGCTGGTGCATCATTGGACCGCTTTATGGTTACAGGGGCGTTATGCCAGTGCAGAGTTATCGGTTTTGCTGGAAAAAGCTCTGACTATGGTGCCAGAGCTGGTGATTAAATATCGGGCTAAGCAGGTGCTGCAGGTCGATGTACTGGCGGAGTTTGCCGCTTTAACTTTGCCTGTGATGTACCTTCAGGCGCGGCAAGACCGGCTTATCTGGGCATTTAATGCCAAAACCTTAGCTCTGCTTAAACCTGATATGCAGCTGGTCAGGTTGGATGCACCGCACTTTTTATTACAAGCCATCCCAGAGCAGGCCGCCTATCAGTTAAAGCAGTTTATTCAACACAAGATCCCGTCAGAAACGAACGCTGATACGGCTTTATCGGCCTAACATCGGTCTGGTCTCCAGCGAAAAACAGGCTCCGGGTGAGCTGTTTGTCGCTTTCAGTCGCCAGCCGTGGGTTGTGGCAATTTCATAACAAATGGCCAGTCCAAGACCAGCTCCCTGATGTCGCCTGTGTGGGCCGCGCCAGAATTTAGTAAAAAGCCAGGGTAAGTGTTCTGGTGTTATGCCCGGGCCATGATCACGAACACTAATACCTGTATCTGTGATGGTCAGTTCAATCACAGAGTCTTTCGGGGCATGGTGAATGGCGTTTTCCAGTAAGTTTTTCAAAAGCACAAAGCAGGTGCTGCGGTCGGCATACAACAGGGACGCTTCCGACTGAACCACACTATGGATCTGCACCTGAAAAATAACGGCCAGCCGGTTTAAATAAAGCACGACTTCTTCTGCCACATCACTTAAATACAAAGACTGGTATTGATAATTCTGGCTTTCTCTGGCTTCTGCCCAATGCAAGAGTTGATGGATCAGGCGAGCCATCTGGTCAATATCTTTAAGCAACACCTCGCGTTTGGGAAAGTGTTCAGCCATTTCGATTTCGCCCCGCAGCAGCGCCAGCGGTGTTTTTAATTCATGTGCTGTCGTTGCCAGCAATTCCTGCTGCACTTTAAAGCCTTTTTCCAGCCGGTCCAGAGTTTGATTAAAGGCATTAATCAGCGGCAAGACCTCTTCCGGCAACTTATGGGTATCCAGCCGTTGTGTCAGGCTATGAGGTTCAATTTGAGCGGCTGTGGCTGAGGCTTTTTTTAATGGCCTGAGCATGTAACCAATGGTCAGCCAGACCACCAGACTAATCAGCAGCAAACAGATAAGAGAAACCAGCGCAGCCACCACAGACAAAGGTTTCAAGTTAGTCAGTTGGAAGATACTCATCAGTCTGTCACTGGCAATAACTTGTACATAATAGCCAGGATAGTTTGGCAAAGGAGCACTGTTGACATAATACAGCAGGCCCTGATAGCTCACCTGAAATAAGCGCTTTTCAGTGGCGAATTGCTGGTTCACCTGGTGGAGCAGTTGGCCAGCCTCAGGGGTAGAGTGCAGGATAGCGACACCTGTGCTGTCAGTGATTTGATACAACAACTCAGAGCTTAATACCTTGTAGACCCAGTCATACTCTTTATCATAGATTTTTCCGGAAGGACGGCCTTGGGTGTCAGGCATAATTTCTTCACTTAAATAATGGATCTGTTTATCCAAAGTCCGCTGCAGTATCAGGTTAGGGTTCAGTACAAAAATATAAAAAAAGATGCCGGCAAGCGTCAGCGCTAAGGCTGCGACAAAAGTGATAATTAAACGAAAGGTCAGATTACGTTTACGGTTGACTGAGAGCATAACCTAAGCCTCTGATATTGTTGATCACAAGGGGAGAGCCTATAGCGCAGAGTTTCTTTCGGATCCGGTGTAGTGCAACATCCAGTGCATTAGGGGTGACAGCTTCGGTCAGGCCCCATGCGGTTTGTTCCAGTTTTTGTCTGCGTACCGTTTTGCCTTGTTCATGCATCAGTGTTTGCAGTATTTGTAATTCTGCCGGCGCTAACAGGCTGCTTTGCAGGCCATAATGTACAGAGGCCGACTGCAGGCATAAACGGGTGCCGCAGTATTCGGGATCGTTGAGTTGCAACGTGCTTGGGCGACGTAATAAAGCTCTGACTCTGGCCACCAGTTCGTCCATGGCAAAAGGTTTCGTCAGGTAGTCATCAGCACCACTTTCCAAGCCGTCTATCCGGTCATGTAAGGCATTACGTGCGGTCAATACCAGACAAGGTAAGCTTTTTTGCTCCGTTCTGATCTGACGCAGCAGATCCAGGCCATCACCATCGGGTAGACCCCGATCCAGAATTAACAATTCATAAGGCTGTATTCGCATAGCCTGCTGCGCCGACTTAGCGTCAGGGAAAGCATCAGTGGCGATACCTGCTCTTTGCAAGGCGGTACAAACCAGTTCACTAAGGCGCTCATGATCCTCGACCAGCAGTATTCTGCTCATGGTATTCCTCAGAAGTGATGCAGGTGACTTAAATTTAGGGGGGAACAAGAGGTGATCACAGAGGCTAAACCGAATTCTGTGCTGACATCATGCCTATATTTTTCTGTGGCGGCAGGGCGAAAAGGCAAAACTAAACAAAGCAGTGACAAAATAATGGCCAAAAGAGCCGGGGAATACCAATTCATCAAGTGACTCCAGCGGATTGATTGCGACAGGAGTCAGCTTAATGGCTCTTTTCTTACGCTTTACTTACCGATGGCAAGACGAAGAAAATTTAACATCTTCAAAGCTGCGGGTTTTTATCCGCCTGCGCTGTAAGTAAAAATAAAATTTTATCCATATTCAGCTTTTCATAAGGCATTAAACGCTCAGGTTTGCCTTCACGCAAAATGGATAAATGATCGGCAGTAAAAGCCAGTACTGCGGCCGAGGTCGTAATGGTATTGCCTTCAACTTTGTATTGGCAGTGTGCCAAATCTAAAAAAGCTAAAATACGGGTACGGATAGTGGTCATCATGGGTTGAGCTCCGGTTTAGCGCTTTTTAATAATATTCCCTGGTGTGTACTACTTCTCTCACTCCGGGAGGAGTTCTCATGCAATGGCTCTGACAAAAGCAGAGAGGCTTTGTTCCGCTGACCGGATAAAAAGTTGAAAAAATGCGATGAATGCAAGGTGAATGCAATTTGGTGTTGTCATTAAATTCTTTTACTCTGGGATGGGCACTACCAGAGCGGCGTTACTTTTTTTGGCTGCCCCTGAGCAGTATTTTATGCTAAAAGGAACCAATTCCTTTGGGCAGAGTCAAGCTGACAGAGCATAGAGCGGCAAACACAGCTGTGGCATTTTTATACAAGGAAAATAGACAGGTGAAACAACAGTATTGGATAGGATTGATAGGTGTTGCTGTAGTGCTGAGCGGTTGTTCATCGACCAATCACCGGCGATCTGAAGCTCCGGCTATTTTTCGGGCTTGTGTGCATCAGGATCAAAGCAAGCAGTTTAGCTACCGCAAAGGCCGCCCTATGCAAATAGAACAAGTGGTGATGATGCAACGTATGGCGGGTGAAAGAGCTATGCGAGGACGTTCCCGTCCGTCCGATGCGGAGCGATATGATAAAGAACCAGGTGAAGGGCCTTTATACGACGAACTGGCCGAGTTGATGGAAACGAAGCAATTTTGTAAAGAAGGTTACTTTGAACTCGACAGCAGTTTTGAGAACGGCTACGAACGCATTATTGGTGAATGCAATGACAGCGCAACAGAGCAGGAGATGAAAAAACTTCCTCAGTGTGGACCAGCCGATCGATTGTGATACAACGCAGAGGGTCTGTTCTTGCCATGTTATTCGCTGTTCTTTGAGCTGAATCAATACCTGATTGTTCATGTGCGGGCATAGTCAGGTCTTAGCTTAAGTATGTTCATTTCGTCTGGCCGCTGATGTTAGCGAATAAAAAGATCTTCAGGTTTTTAATGAATATCACCAATTGATAAATATGATACCTATTTTTGCTTTTTATGTTATAATTGATAAAAGTGATAAAATAGGTGTGCGTAATATGAACTTCAGCAGTATTCGTGTAAAAAGCAGTATTCCTACCCTGTTAATGGCAATGACTGTGGTTGTCGTTATTGCACTCTTTAGTTACCTCAATGTATTACAGCAACGAGCTTTAAAAATTGAAGCTGATAATTTTCTGCCTGCTGTTTCCACTGTACTGAATGCCGATCGGGATTTGTATCAGGCTAAGCTGGCGCTGGCTGATTTCAGTGTCAGCCAGGATGCAGGGCCGTCTGCCGCTCGCTCGGATTTTGATGAAAATGCTATGCAGGTGAAGCAGCGTTTTGCTGAGTATCTGACGTTTTTATCTGCTTATCCGGGCATTGCAATAAAATTTGCTGACTTTGATGCGAGCTATAAAAACTGGCAACAAAGTGCAGAAGCCCTGTTCACTGCCCGGGCTGATGCCAGCCTGGTTGCGTTACAGTCTGTCGAAGCAACGAAGTTTGCAGAGCTGCGGAAAATACTCAATCTGGCGGGTGAGGTGGCTCTTGAGTTATCTGAATCTGAACAGGCTTTGTTGAATGAGAAAATCCAGCTATTTAATACCTTGACCTACGGCTTTACCTTTGTTCTGCTGTTAATTTCCGGCTGGTTTAGTTACACAGGCCCTAAAAATCTGACTCGTCAAATTAATGCTCTGACTCAACGTCTGTCGGAGATTGCATCTGGTGATGGTGATTTAACCGCCCGTCTGGAAATTAGCAGCAAAGATGAATTTGCTGATTTGGCCACCCAGTTCAACAGCTTTATCGCAAATCAGTGCAGTATGATTGCTGCTATTTTGCAACAGGCAGGTCAGTTGGGTCAGTTGACTACCCAATTATCAGATTCTGCAGTAAAAACTAACTCTATTACCTCTTCGTTGAATATAGCCTCTGATTCAATTGTCAGCGCCGTACATGAGATGACGCTGGCGAATAAGGAAATGGCGCAGGTCGCTACAGAGACTGCGGAAGAGTCGGAACAGGCCCGAAAAAGTGCAGGTTTGGGCCTGGACGTGGTAGACAAGGTCACAGGCAGTATGGGCAAATTGACAGCTGATGTGGATGCAGCTTTGATCTTCTCTGCCGATTTAGAAAAAAGCTCAGGCACTATCAGTTCTGTACTGGAAGTGATCCGCAGTATTGCCGATCAAACCAATTTACTGGCGTTAAATGCGGCCATAGAAGCAGCAAGAGCTGGTGAGCAAGGCCGTGGTTTTGCTGTGGTTGCTGATGAAGTCAGAACCTTGGCTTCCCGCACTCAGCAAAGCACTAACCATATTCAGGAAATTATTGCGCAGCTGCAAAGCAGGGTGTCTGAATCGACTCAGGCGATCAACAGCGGTAAACAAAACGCTGATTTAACTGTGGCTAACTTTGCTCAGGCCGAGCAAGTGTTTCGTCTGATCATGCAATCTTCAGTGCAGGTCAATGATATGGCGATCCGCACTGCTGCTGCGACAGAAGAGCAGGCTGTAGTATCGGAAGAAATCACAAAGAATTTGTATGCGCTGCATGATCAGGCCAGTGCAGCCGGTGATGTCGCCAAAGAGAATAACAAGTTGTCGCAGGATATACGGCAGTTATCCGATGTACTTTTTGGTCTGGTGGGTAAGTTTAAGATCAGCTAAGCAGTTTATGTCGTTCGTATCAGCGAATCAAAGCCATCCTGCAGGGATGGTTTTTTATAGGCTGGTAATGCTCTGTGATGCACTGTAATCTGCTGTTTTGATGTGCTTTTCAGTTTGAGTGAGGTCGATATGCAGCTGTCTGATGTGGTTATTCTCGCCGGCGCCCGCACTGCTATTGGCAGTTTTGCAGGTGCTTTGTCTTCTTTAAGTCCGGCGGAACTTGGATCTGTTGCAGCGAAAGCCGCAATCAGCCGAAGTGGCATTGCAGCAGAGCAGATCGACCACGCAGTATTTGGCCATATTATTACCACAGGGCCAGAAGATGCCTATTTAGCCCGTCATATAGCCTTGAACTGCGGATTAGCGGTCAATAGTGCAGCGTTTAATGTCAATCGTTTATGTGGTTCAGCCGTGCAGGCTGTTATTTCCGCTGCTCAGCTTATTCAGTTGGGTCAGAGCCAGGTAGCTTTAGCCGGTGGTGCTGAAAGTATGAGCAATGGGGCTTATTTGCTGAACAAGGTTCGCAAAGGCTTAAGATTGGGGCATGGCACCATCACAGATTTAACCTTGGGCATTTTGTCTGACCCTTTTGGCACTGGCCATATGGGCATTACGGCTGAAACTATCGCAGAGCGTTACGGTTTTAGCCGCAGTGAACTGGATGACTTTGCCGCACAAAGTCAGTACCGTGCTGCTTATGCTCAGCAACAAGGCTTTTTTGAGCAACAAATTACTGCTGCGTTGGTGCAATCCAAAGGCGCTGAGCTTTGGGTAAAACAGGATGAACATATCAGGCCTGACACCACAACAGAAAGCTTAAGCACACTCAAAGCTGCGTTTAAAAAAGATGGGCTGGTTACGCCAGGCAATGCGTCTGGTTTAAATGACGGCGCTGCTGCTTTGGTATTAACCAGTAAGAACCAAGCCAATCGACTGGGTGTCACTCCCCAGGCTCGTTTGGTTGGTTACAGTTTTGCCGGCGTAGAACCTGCTCTGATGGGATTGGGGCCAATACCGGCAGTGCAAAAGTTACTAAGCCAAACCGGTATTTTGCTGCAGCAGATTGACGTAATTGAATCCAACGAAGCCTTTGCTTCTCAGGCCATGGCGGTCAGTCAGACGATGGGGTTTGATCCGGCCAAGGTTAATCCAAACGGCGGAGCTATAGCCCTGGGGCATCCGGTTGGGGCGACAGGCGCTATTCTGATCATCAAAGCACTGGCAGAGTTGCAGCGCACAGAGGGTCGTTATGGCCTGATCACCATGTGTATCGGCGGTGGGCAGGGCATAGCCTTACTGATTGAACGATTAAACTGAAGATCGCTTCGATGTCAAAAGAGTCTGTATTCTATTTAACATCCGGTTGAACAGGAAATTAGGGGCTAATCGAGACCATATGTTTAAAAGAACCTGAGTTTCCGCAAACCTATCCGAAGTGATAGTTCAAACTTTGCTCTTCTGCGTTGTTGCTTTGCAATTCAACTTCAGGGCCATATAGAAAAACACTAATGATTTAATTCAGTTGTTCGGTCAGCTCGCCGTTTTTTGAGGTTCTGTTATTTTAAAACTGGGGCTTTGTTCCGACATTTTTTTATTCTGCTTCCAATAGGAGTCTGCAGTCAGTGGCGACAGGATCTGACCTGTGTACCAAACCGGAATGTGGGTTTGAAAATAATACTTCTCAGTTTTTTCCCCCTCGGTCATAAACCAAATCGTCTGACGTGAAGCCGCACCATTCACCACTATGTTACGCCCCAAAAAGTAGGTTTCTGCTTGTTGGCCCGGATAGAGTGCAGCAAATTCCTCCAGCATTTTTGGTGTCAGCACCACACTGATGTTACGTCTGTCGCGATAATCGAATTCTGTATTGAGGTAGACCGTAGATCCCAGCTTTGCGGCGTTACGGATTTGCAATGAAAACAGACCCGGAACAGGCTGAGGCGCGGATTGCTCTGACAAAACTATGGCATCCCAGGCTGTTAAACCTTGTTTAGCAGGACCAGGAACTTCCTGTAGTGCACAACCAGTTAAAGTAACCAGTAGCAGTGAATAACATAACGCAGCTTTCATTCAGTTCGTCCTTGTGGTGATTGCGCTTTTCTTCTGTGAAAAGCCGACTCTGCAGTGACTACTATCGTGGCTCATCTGGATTTTATCTCAATAAGATAACAAAAAAATTACACAAACCAATAGCTTCTGTTGATCCTTATCAGCATTTTAATCTTTAAAACTCACTAAACTACACAGATCTTTTATCCACAGCACAGGACTTCTATGCACTGTCACTCCGCCGAACAGGCACTTTCATTGATCCAGAATGACGAGACTATCTGGTGCCACTCCATGGCAGCAACACCTTATGCAATGTTAGCAAGCCTTGCCCGGGTTGCTTTAGATAAACAAAATCTGACCTTGCTTAGTTTACACACTGAACACAGTGACGTTTTATCTGATCCACAATTGCAGGGGCATTTACGCCAGCGGGTATTTTTTGTCGGCAGACCAAGTCGTCCGGCTGTGAATGCAGGGCTGGCTGACTATGTCCCAGCTTTTTTATCGGAAATCCCTAAGTTGTTCCGCAGCGGTGAGCAACTACTGGACACAGCTATTATTCAGGTGTCACCACCAGATAAACATGGGTTGTGCAGCCTTGGTGTATCTGTTGAGGCAACCAGAGCTGCTATGCAGTCGGCGAAAAAAATCATAGCGCAGATTAATCCGAATATGCCCCGCACTCATGGTGACTCCTTTGTGCATTTGGCTGATTTTGCTGCCTATGTTGAACTTGAGAGTCCAATTCCTTTGCATCTGCCAGCTGTTGTTGATCCGGTTACTGCACAGATCGGTCGTCATGTGGCCAGTCTGGTGCGGGACGGCGATTGCTTGCAAATGGGCATAGGCGCTATTCCTGATGCCACTTTGGCTTGCCTTGGCGATCGACAACATTTAGGCATTCATACAGAGATGTTTTCTGATGGTGTGTTGCCGCTGCTGGAAAAAGGCGTGTTCACTAATCTTAATAAGAAAAAACATCCGGGCAAAATAGTCACTACCTTTGCGATGGGCAGCCAGGCTTTGTACGATTTTGTCGACGACAACCCTGAAGTGGTATTTTTGGATGTGGCTTATACCAACGACACAGCGGTGATCCGGCAAAACCCTCAGGTGATGGCGATTAACAGCGCCTTGCAAGTGGATTTATCCGGCCAGATCTGTGCCGACTCACTGGGCACCCGCATCTATTCTGGCGTTGGTGGCCAGATGGATTTTGTTCGTGGCGCAGCTTTGTCAGAAGGTGGCCGTTCAGTCATAGCTTTGCCTGCGACAGCTGCCGGCGGCAGAGTATCCCGTATCAGTTCTTTGTTAGCGCCGGGTGCCGGGGTCGTGACGACCCGTGCCCATGTACATTATGTAGTCACTGAATATGGTGTGGCGAATTTAAGAGCCCGCAGTTTAACTGAACGGGCTAAAGCGCTGATTGGCATAGCAGCACCGCAATTTCGTGAGCAATTAGCAAAAGAAGCCTACCAGGATTGGGGCTTGGTGCTTTAGCAAAGTTTAACAAAAGGCCCTGAACGATCAGGGCCTTTGCAGGCTATTGCGCAGTATGACCTAAACCTTGATGCATAGCGTTCAGCAGATGGCCGTTGTCGCCATCCAATTCCCAGGCAAAAACTCCGCCTAATTTGTATTGCAATACATAGTTGCCTTTGGCTTGCACAGCGCGTGAGCAGTCGAAGCTGATTAAAGTACTCACAGCTGAATTCCAAAGAGAGCAGGCCTTGGCCCTGTCATCCCAAAGTAAACTAAAACCATGAGCTCCGGTGCCTTTTACTTCGTCCAGATACTGAGTTGCTATTTTTTTATAATCTCCAATATTCTCGGCCAGACTACCCGTTAGGTTCTTCTCCCCAGTGCCTGTGAAAGGATTATTGTCTTTGTGCTTGCTGATCTTGCTCCAGCTTCTGCCATACATAGCAACTCCAAGGCTGATTTTGCCCGAAGGCACTTTACGGCTCAGCAGGTATTGCACTGCTTCATCAGCGCTTGAACCGACTCGCCTGGAGTTTGGATTTGGATATAAAGCGGCGTGATGACCAGGAATAGAATCCCATTCACCGTAATAGTCGTAGGTCATCAGGTTGATGTAATCCATATAAGGATAAGCGGCTTCCCAGTCGATCAGTTGTAGCTTTTGCACGCTCCCGCCCATAGCCGCTGTCAACTGATAAGTGCGGCCTGTTTCCTGACTTAAAACATCCATGGCTTGACGCAAATCACGCATTAGCAACGCAAAACCAGCACCGTCTTTCGCTGATCCAAGGTTTGGGTTTAAGCCTCCACCACCAGGGAACTCCCAGTCGATATCTACGCCATCAAAAAAGTCGTAGGTTTTAATCATCTCAACAATGGAGGCTACAAAAGTAGCGCGGGCCTTTGGATCAACTCCGATGTTGTAGAGCGGATCAGACAAGGTCCAGCCACCCACAGAAGGTAATATTTTCAGATCAGGGTGCGTTTTTTTCAGCCGGTACAGTTCGGCAAAAATACCGCGTACTGGCTGATTGGTGGTGTCACCAGGATACGACCGTTCTAAGGCGGCAAATTTGTCATGTACCACCACTGAGAAGTCTGGTTTACCGGCACATTGTGCCATTAACTTGTTGTACCCTTGTGGGTCAGCATCTTTCAGCGAGCTGTTTGGGCCACAGACCGGAATAAAAGCGTAAAACAAATGGGTCAGGTTTTGCGCAGGAATATCTGCCACATGGAAGTTGCGGTCATAAGTTCCCCATTCAACAAAATAGCCACCGACCATTTTCCCGCTGCTGTTGGTATAAGCTTGATTCTGCTGTTTTAGCTGTTGAGGATAGCGACTTGCATCAAGTGTGGTTGGATCAAAAACTGGCTTAGCCGCAATAAGAGGTTCAGCCTCTAACCTGATAAACAGGCTGCTTATGCATAACAACATCAAAGCAACTGTCGGCTTGGTCAAAGGCGAAGGAAAATTTATCTTAAAGTAAGGTGATGCCACAAAAAGTCTCCGGTTTTATGGGGCAACCTTTGCTGCACCTTGACTAAGTTTTACGCTATTGCAGCATAAAAGCAAAGGGATAGGCGCTTTCCCGGATACAGCTTTGCTTAAGAAGTAAGTATGATAACCTGCGTTAGTATAAACAGCCTTTGTAGTTGGTCTGCTATGGCTGCATAACAAAAAGAACTCACCAAATTCCATGAGGTACCCGAATGAATTACAACAAAATAATGCTGGCATTAAGCCTGGGTGGCGCCTTAGCTTTAACGGCCTGTAAGCCTGCACCAGAGCAGAAGACAGAACAACAGACTGCAGCTACAGAGCAAACGACTGCCGCTGCATCAGCAACCGCCTTAGTGCCAGGCTTTGAAAAACGCCTGGATATCTACCGCACTGTAGATTTGACAGCAGATTTATCCGCTGTATCAGCCCAACATAAACAAATGCTGGGTAAATTAATTGAAGCTGCAGAAATCATGGATCAGTTATTCTGGAAACAAGCCTTTTCAGAGGATAAACAAAGCTTTTTAGGCAAAATAACGGACGCTAAAACCAAAGCTTTTGCCGACGTAAACTATGGCCCATGGGACAGATTGCAAGGCGATGATGTGTTTTTAACTGGTTATGCAGCCAAGCCTTTAGGCGCACAGTTTTACCCAGCTGATATGAGCAAAGAAGAATTTGAAAAAGCTGACTTCGCCGATAAAAACGGCTTATATTCGGTAGTGCAGCGCGACAAAGACGGCAAATTAGTGGCCGTGCCTTATTCACAAGTCTATAAAACTGAACTGACAGCAGCAGCTGAGTTATTAAAACAAGCCGCGGCTTTATCGGAAGATAAAGACTTTGCCAACTACCTGACGATGCGCGCTGAAGCCTTAATGACGGATAAGTACCAAGCCTCAGACTTTGCCTGGATGGCGATGAAAACCAACCCTATTGATCTGGTGATTGGTCCTATTGAAACCTATGAAGATCAGTTATTTGGCTACCGTGCTGCTTTTGAAGCTTATGTTCTGGTCAAAGATCTAGCCTGGAGTGAGCGTTTAGCTAAATATGCGGCCACTTTACCAGCTTTGCAAAAAGGCTTGCCTGTACCAGAGCAATATAAAACTGAAAGCCCTGGATCAGATGCAGACTTAAATGCCTATGACGTGATTTATTACGCTGGTCATTCCAACTCTGGTGGCAAAACTATCGCTATTAACCTGCCCAACGATGAACAGGTTCAACTGGAAAAAGGCACCCGCCGTTTGCAGTTAAAAAATGCGATGCAAGCCAAGTTTGAACATATTATGTCGCCTATTGCCGACTTACTGATCGCGCCTTCGCAGCGCCAGCATGTGACTTTTGATGCCTTTTTTAACAACGTTATGTTCCACGAAGTGGCGCACGGTTTAGGTATTAAAAACACCATCAACGGTAAAGGGACTGTGCGTCAGAGCTTAAAAGAGCTGTCGGGTGGGCTGGAAGAAGGCAAAGCCGATATTTTAGGTTTGTATATGATTTCCCAGTTGTCAGAGCAGGGTTTATTGCCTGACGCCAAAATGGAAGATTTTTATACCACCTTTATGGCCGGCATTTTCCGCTCAGTACGTTTTGGCGCATCCAGCGCACACGGCAAAGCCAATATGGTGTGTTTTAACTATTTCGCCGAGCAGGGCGCTTTTGTCCGCAATGATGACGGCACCTATCAGGTCGATTACGTCAAAATGAAAGAAGCTATGACCTCGTTATCGCAACTGATCCTGACGTTGCAGGGCGATGGTAACTACGAAGGTGTCGCGTCATTAGTTGCGGATAAAGGCGTGATTAAACAGCAATTAGCCGATGATTTAGCCCGACTGACTACAGCTAATATCCCGGTGGATATTATCTTTAATCAGGGCAAAGCTGTGTTGGGATTGTAAATTATTGGGTCAGAGCTTTGGCTCTGACCCTCTGTTCTGTCTGTTACGAATAGCGCCAATATTACTTAATTTGATAAGATTAGGTGGATAATTTTCATAATCAATAATTCTCTAATTAGCCATCTATCCTGCTGAGTTCCCCTTTTATCCCGTTTTTCCGATTCAGGTTTGGCCTGAGCTTTGTGTTGCGTTACCCTTTAAAAGCGTTTTATGCCCAAAGTAATGTTTGTTTAAAGCAAACAATAACGGCTTGTTCAACTCGGCTGTTTCTGTACCTGGGTGTTTCTTCTCACCACTTACCAAAGGTTATTCAATGGTTAAGCCCACACTTCTGGCTCTGTCTATTGCAGCGGCCTGTCCTTCTATTGTCTATGCAACGGATAGTTTAAATACCGCAGAGCAGCAGGACTTAGCGACACAATTACAACAACTTAAGCTTCAGGTTGAGGCTTTGGAAAGCCGTTTAGCCAAAAAATCTGAACAAGACGCTGAAGACAAAGATCAGCAAACAATAGTAGCAGCCGAAGCTGAAAAACCGGCCGACGGTATAGAAGTTGGCGGCGCCGTACGAACAAATTTCAGCTACACCTCCTATGACGAGGGCAATAAAAACCGCGGTGGTGATTTTGACTTTGACCTGCTGAGGTTGGACTTTCGGGGGACTGTAGGGGATGTCAGCTTAAATGCCGAAATCCGTTTTTTTGATTACATGACAGCAGTAAAAAAAGCTTATGTGGCTTATCAACTGGACGAGCTGTGGCAAGCCCAGTTAGGTATTACACAGGTGCCTTTTGGCAACTGGCCTTATAACTCAAATAACTACTTTTTCAGCAGTAATTATTACCTGGGTTTAGAAGACGACCATGATTTAGGTGTGCTGTTTAAACGGCAGATTTCTGATCAGTGGCAATTGGATATAGGTTTTTTCAAAAACGATGAACTCGGTGGCATAGATGGTTATGTGTCAGATAAAACCGACCGCTATTCGTACGATATAGTCGGGGCTCGCAGCGCTACTGAAGATATTTACGGCGAACCCACTCAAGCGCTGGCCGAAACCAATACTTTTGTCAGTCGTTTTGGCTATCACCTGAGACAAGGCCAGTTAAATACCGAACTTGGTTTTTCCGTGTTGTCCGGCAAGTTGCACGATGGTGTACGTAATGCCGGTGATTATCAGGCTTATGCTTTGCATCTGAATAGCCGCTATCAGCGCTGGCAATTGCAGCTGCAACACAGTCAGTATCAGTATGATCTGGATGGTATAGAGCGTATCGCTGTCGGCGCTTATGGTTTTTATGACTCGATAGCTGCAGAAGCAAAATCAGCCACAGTTAATCTGGCCTATGATTTACCAGTGCAGTGGGGTCCTGTCACTGATTTGCAGTTTTATAACAACTACAGTCTGGTGTATGACAAATCCGATCAAAGCCGCAGCACCCTGATGAATGTGACAGGCTTTTCTATTGCTGCTGGTTCACTTTTTACTTACGTGGACTATGTGCATGCCCGCAACCAACCTTTTGTCGGCGGCAGTATGGCCGGAGACAGTATGGAGGAGGAACAACGCTTTAATATCAATATTGGCTATTACTTTTAGCCGGTCTTTTTTCCCGACATTTTTAACCGCGTGATCCGCAATAACTGGTCACTCAGGCTGGTGGCCAGTGTAGGCGCAAACTAAAACTACAGCAGGTACAGAATGAACGAACAAAAAGATCCGATGATCCCTGATGGCAAGGTCAATGCTATCGACACCGACTATCAGGTCGGGCAGGACAATATACTGGTAAAACTTGGCCCTTTTGGTCTGGATATTCATAACAGAGTATTTTTGATTTCAGGCCTGAGTATTGTGGCTTTTGTCATACTTACTTTGTTATTCCAAAGCCAGACAGCCCCGGTGTTTTCTGCCATGCGTGGCTGGCTGACCAGCAATCTGGACTGGTTTTTTATCAGCGCAGCCAATATTTTTGTGCTGCTTTGTCTGGTGCTTATTGTGTCGCCTTTGGGCAAAGTCCGACTGGGCGGCACTGAAGCAACACCTGATTACAGCTATATAGGCTGGTTTTCGATGTTATTTGCCGCCGGTATGGGCATAGGGCTGATGTTTTATGGCGTGTCAGAACCTTTATCCCATTTCAGCAGCGCCTTAAGCGGACCAGTACTGGAAAACGGCAGTCGCACCGATTGGGCACCCCTTGCTGGTGCTGCAGGCGACCCTGTCGAAGCTGCACGTTTGGGTATGGCGGCTACTATTTACCACTGGGCGCTACATCCATGGGCTATTTACGCCATTTTAGCGCTAGGCTTAGCATTGTTTTCCTTTAACAAAGGTTTGCCACTGACCATCAGGTCGGTGTTTTATCCCTTGTTAGGAGAGCGGGTTTGGGGCTGGCCGGGCCATTGCATTGATATTCTGGCGGTATTTGCCACCTTGTTTGGTTTGGCTACATCGCTTGGGCTGGGTTCTGCTCAGGCTGCTGCCGGTTTGCACTTGTTGTTTGGTGTGCCAGAAGGCCAGACCACGCAGATAGTACTGGTGGTAGTGATTACGCTGATTGCTTTAGTCTCCGTAGTGGCAGGGCTGGATGCAGGCGTAAAACGTTTATCTGAAATCAATATGGCGTTAGCAGCATTGCTGTTGTTGTCGGTGATTGTGCTAGGACCAACATTAGTGATCTTAAGTGGCGTGCTGGATAACCTGGGCGCTTATCTGCAGTATTTACCTGCGCTTGCCAATCCGGTCGGACGCGAAGACAGCAATTTCCTGCAAGGCTGGACGGCCTTTTATTGGGCCTGGTGGATCAGCTGGTCGCCTTTTGTCGGTATGTTTATTGCCCGTGTATCCAGAGGCCGTACTGTGCGTGAGTTTTTAATTTCAGTGCTGCTGGTGCCTTCGTTTGCTTGTGTGCTGTGGATGACTGTGTTTGGTTCTACGGCTATTCATCAATTGGTGCAAGACGGTTATCAGGCCGCAGCGTCCGCTGAATTGCCACTGCAATTGTTCCAGATGCTGCAGGCATTGCCGCTGGCTAATATCACCTCCTTTATTGCCATAGTGTTGGTGGTGGTGTTTTTTGTCACGTCCTCTGATTCTGGTTCACTGGTGATAGATACCATAGCGGCAGGAGGTAAAGTTGATGTACCTGTAGCACAGCGGGTGTTCTGGTGTACTTTCGAAGGACTGGTGGCTATAGCACTTGTGCTGGGAGGAGGCTTAGTGGCATTACAAGCCATGGCGGTATCGACCGGTTTTCCCTTTGCCTTGATATTGCTGGCTTCGTGTGTCTCTGTTGTTATAGGGCTGAGATCCGAGCCTCGCGCTTAACATCAGTCTAAATAAGGGGGAGGGCTTAGCCTCCCCATTTACGTTTTAAGGCAAGCGGATGCAGATAGAACAAATAGAAATTCTGAATTTTTTAAAACGCTTTAGCCCTTTTAAAGAGTTGCCGGATGACTTGTTGCACCACACTGCAATGCAGGTAGATATTGGCTATTTTAAAGCGGGTACGCCAATTTTGCGTTTTGGTGAGCCGTTACAGGCTTTACATCTGGTGCGCAGCGGCGCAGTCGAAACCTACAGACGTAATGGTGTGTTGTACAACAGACTCAGCGAAGGCGGAATTTTTGCTGAGCAAGGGTTATTGCGCGACAAAACCGTGATATTCCCTGCGACAGCGATAGAAGACAGCTTGATCTATGTTATCCCTGTGGACTGTTTTGAGCTGCTGTATCAATCCGATGAAGTCTTTGCCGATTATGTCGAGATAGGCGATACCCAACGCAAGAAAAGCGGAGTGCTTACCGACAAAAGCAATAATGAGTTGATGAGCTCAGAAGTTCGCCAGTTGATTGGCAGGTCTGCTGTGACTTTAGCTGCAGATGCCACAGTGCAGCAGGCTGCACAATTGATGCAACAAGAGTCGATATCGTGCTTGTTGATAGTGGCCGATCAGTCACCGGATGCGGCTTTGGTTGGCATAGTCACAGACCGTGATCTACGCAACAGGCTCATAGCAGCAGGATTGGATTATCAGCAAAAAGTTTCAGTGGTGATGACCACCGAACTGGTGTGTATAGAGCATCACCAGTTTGTGTTTGAAGCCATGTTAGTGATGCTGCGCCACAATGTGCATCATTTGCCTGTGCTGGAAGAAGGCAAGGTGCTTGGCATTATCTCTATCGCCGATGTGATCCGTTATGAATCGCAAAACAGCCTGTACATTGTCAGCAGTATTTTCCGCCAGCAGACTGTGGCTGAGCTACAAAACCTGAGTACTGAATTAGCCTCTTGTTTTGTCCGCATGGTCAATGAAGATGCCAACTCCAGAATGATTGGTGCTGCTATGGCGGTCACAGGCCGTAGTTTTAAACAGCGTTTACTCGAGCTGGCAGAGCTGCAACTGGGGCCACCGCCTGTGCCTTATTGTTTTCTGGCTTTGGGCTCTATGGCACGGGATGAACAGCTGATAGTGACGGATCAGGACAATGCGCTGGTGTTGCACAATGACTACGACCCTGTTTTACATCAGGACTATTTTGCTGCGCTGGCTCAGTTTGTGTGTGATGGTCTGGCCGCTTGTGGTTACAGCTATTGCAGCGGCGATATTATGGCGACCAACAGCCAGTGGCGACAGCCGCTGCGAGTCTGGCAGCAGTATTTCACCGACTGGATTGAAAAACCTGATGCGCAGCGACTGCTGAACAGCGGCATATTTTTTGATTTAGAAGGGGTATGGGGCCAGTTGCACTGGGCCGATCAGCTCAATCAACAAATCAGGCGACAGGTGAAAGCCAATCCGGATTTTTTAGCTTGTATGGCGCGCAATGCCATCAGCCGGACGCCACCTTTAGGTTTCTTTAAAGATTTTGTGCTGGAAAATGACGGCCAGCAAAATAACTCTCTGGATATTAAACGCAGAGGTACAGCGCCTTTGGCTGATTTGGTCAGGGTCCATGCTCTTTCTATTGGTTGCGCTGCAACCAATACCTATGAGCGATTGTTGACGGTCAAAGCAGCTGGCATTTTACCTAAAGGCCGGGCAGACGATTTATTGGATGCGCTGGAAGTGATAGCTATGGTACGAATTCGCCAGCAAGCCAAAGCTATACAAGCGGGCAGAGCGGCGGATAACAAAGTTAAACCTGAAGAACTCTCTGCATTTGAGCGTAAAACCTTAAAAGAAGCTTTTCAAATTCTGAGTTACGCGCAAAAGTTTCTGAAGTTCCGTTATCCAGGTGGGCGACAGTAGCAGAGGTGTTATGTTTTATCTGAAAAAGCAGGAATTAAAAACAGATCCGCTGCAGATGCTAAGCAAAAACTGGCAAACAACCATGCAGCAACTGGCTTTAAAAGCTAAAGATCCAAGGTTAAAAACTTTTTATCAGGCAGGCGCTGCTGCAGCTGATACTGCTTTGCAAGATGTGTCTTTTGTTGCTTTAGATTTTGAAACCACAGGGCTGGATCCGGTAAGGGATGGCATTGTCAGTATAGGATTAGTGCCACTGACACTGAGTCGAATTCATAGCAGCAAGGCGCAAAGTTATCTGGTCAAACCCAGAGTACAGCTGAAAGACAGTTCGGTGATAGTGCACGGTATTACTGACAGCG
>JAHIWM010000260.1 GCA_018815765.1 Gammaproteobacteria bacterium
AGATCTGGCCCTGGAAAATCAGCTTTTCCAGATAATGGCGAATACCTTTTTCTGCTTCATCAAAGCTGGTATCGGCAATAATTTTAAATTCCAGCTCTGCAACTAACATCAGATCCCCAGCTTTTTGATAATTAAATCAAGTTTGGCTTCAATACGGGCCAAGTCTGCTTTGATATCCGAGCTGGGTTCAAGGTCCGGCTGAGCTGGCAGTTCTGCGGCTGTTTGCACAACAACAGCACCATTACGCCAGGCCTGATAAGCCTGCAATAAAGCCGGGCTCATAGTAGCAATACCTAAGCGGGCTTTAACCAGAGCCAGGCTGGGTTCTTTGCCTTCTTGTTGCAGTTGGGCTGCAATTTTTGCGACTTGTTGGCTGAGTTGTTCCATTATTTTCTTTAGTTTCACTAAAATTTAGTGAAATTTACCACCTAAGTTGTTCATGTCACCAGTGCGATTTTGTAAGTCATTGTTATTTAATGATTTTAAAAGTTGGCCCCAGTTTTGCTTTTGACAATCAATAAGTTAAAACCAACAAGTTAAAACTCTAAGGGAAAAGCAATGAATTATTTAAAGGTATTAACAGTAGCAACAGCCATGATGGCTTTATCTGGTTGTGTTGTGGCTATAGGTGATAAAGGTGAAAATGACAGCAGCAACAATTCGTCATGGAAAAAAGCGCAAAAATTAAATAATCAGGTGATCAATCAGTTAAATCTGGGCGCAGAATTAACTTCAGTACGTGGCCAGTTAGGCACACCAGATTTCAGTGAATCTTTCCGTGATGCTGGCAACGAAACTGTAGTGTTGTTTTACCGCACTCATCACGAGAGCAGTGACGGCGAAACCAGCAAAGACGAATGTACTCCGTTGGTATTTAAGAACGGTGTATTAACTGGTTGGGGCGACAAAGCCTATCGTCAGTTGTAAACACAAGTTCCCGGATCTAAGGGAGGCGCTGTCAGTGAGACCGCGCCTCTTTTTTAATGCCGTAATAACACATTTAACTGATCGATCACATCACTCCAATCCGCATCCTGTTTTAAATTCTCGGTTAAGAAACTTGCCTGTGCACTGTTCCAGAACGATGCCTGAGCCAATGACATATCAGCCGGAATTTTATGACTGGCGACAAAAGCTCTAATGGCGGCCGGGCTGTTATCCAAACCCAGCTGAGCAAATAAAGTAGCCATATCGTGTGTGGTCATATCCATTTTAAGATCCCTTGGTTAATGTCAGTTATATCAAGTGTAGTCGCCTGAAAGGGCTGATGCATTGGCAATCTGCAGCTTCGCTGCTATGTTGATACTCAAACTAAAATAAATATACCCGTCGTCCTTGAAGCTGCAGCTTTGTTGACTGCGCCATTTCGCCCCGGTCACATAGGACTACTATGCTCCCGGGGTCTCACTGGCTTGTCGCCTCCCTGCAACTCCAAGTTACTTGGGTATAACAGGGACATATCATGCCAAATCAACCCGCTCTTGATCTGAACCAGCTTAAAGCACAGTTGTTAACCCCTGATGAACTGAAGTTGGCGGCGTCCCTGTTGTACCAGTCTTATCATGACGATCCTGTGTTTATGGATATTTTCCAGGCTGATAAAAGCGACTATGAACAACGTTTAAGAGCTGCTATCCGGGAAGAGCTGAATGTATTCTGGCAGGAAGAGCAGCCTGTGATAGGTATTTTTATCGAGCAGCAGCTGTTAGGTGTGGCTTGTGTCACAGAGCCGGGTTCTAAATTGAGTGGCGACAGATTCTGGCATTGGCGGCTGAAAATGTTATTAACAGCAGGTTATGTCTCAACCAAACAATTGTTGGAAAAAGAGCAACGTATTCATGCAGCTATGCCGGTACAGCATTACCATATGCTGGCCTTTATCGCCATTTCACCTAAGTACCAGCATTTGGGCTTAGGGCATTATTTGATGCATGCGGTAGATTCTATAGTTGAGCAAAATCCGGCCTCTTTGGGTATTGGTGTTTTTGTCACGCTGGAGAAAAACAAAGCCTTTTTTAGTGCAGATCATTATCAGCAAGTCACAGAGTTGAATTTCAGCAAGGTCAAAGGTACTTTAATGTTCAGACCAAGGCAAAGCAGTCCTTTAACGCTGGTGGAGTAAACACAGATGTCCGGCTTTCGTAGTTTTTCCGAGTTTTACCCTTATTATTTATCTGAACATAAAGACCCTGTTTGCCGCCGCCTGCATTACATAGGATCAACTTTAGTGCTGGCGATTTTGGTCACTTTGGCTGTGACAGGTTTATGGGGCTATTGGTGGCTGATGCTACTGGCAGGTTATGGTTTTGCCTGGGTCGGCCACTTTAAATTTGAACATAACAAACCCGCCACCTTTAAATATCCATTTTATAGTCTGGCGGCGGATTGGGTGATGTATAAAGATTTTCTGACCGGGCAGTTGGAGCAGAAGCTGCAGAAACTGCCTTAAATGCGGTAAGGCGGTAACTGAAAACTTAAGTAACGCAGGCCGGATAAACGCAGTTCGGCCTGATAACGACTTTCACCATCGCTGCTAAAATCGACCTGATAGCTGGTAAACCAGCGCCATCTGTTGTCCACTTTTGCAAACTGATGTTTGCCTCTGGCGCATTCCAGAAACTGCAATTCCTGCTGTTTACACAGATGTTTGGCCAGCTTGATTGCTGTTTCATCCTGCTTACGTTGCAATAAGAACGCATAGACAAAAGCCATACCTAACAATAATAACCAGACAAAATCCATCACGACTCCTTTATTATGAATAAGCATAATGGCGACGGGGCGGTGTTTTTGCAAGACAGCTCAGGTTCACCCTGTGATAAAATCCGTGCCAGTTAAATAGGATCGGCAGCAGCATGTACCTACAGGTCACAGATTTATTAAATCAGATTGAAAACGAATTAAAAGCGGCAGAGCTTTGGGCACTTATCCCACCTGACTCTCAAGCTATGCAAAGCACAGCGCCATTTTTTTGCGACACTATGCCTTTGGAAAACTGGCTGCAATTTGTATTTTTGCCACGAATGCGGGCTTTAGTGGAAGGGCGTTTGCCTTTGCCGCAACAAATTGCGGTTTGCCCTATGGCCGAAGAGGCGTTTAAACACTTAGATAATCGCACTTTGCTGCTGATTAATCGTATTGCGGATTTGGATGAATTATTAAGTGGTCACCGTGAGCAAACAATTGCCAGAGCCTGAGTTAATAGCAGCTCCTGTACTGACGATTTTATATCAGGACGAGTTTTTGGTGGCGATAGATAAGCCTGCTGGTATGTTGGTGCATCGCTCCTTTTTAGACAGACACGAAACTGTATTTGTGATGCAAACCCTGCGTAATCAGCTAGGGCAGCATGTGTTTCCGGTGCACCGGCTCGACAGGCCGACCTCTGGTGTGTTGTTATTTGCTTTATCTGCTGATGTCGCCCGTTTACTGACAGAACAGTTAACAGAGCAGCACTGGCGCAAGTTTTATCTGGCGGTTTGTCGTGGTTTTGTTAAACAAGCTGGTATTTTGGATTATCCACTGAAAGAGCAACTGGATAAAATTGCTGACAAACTAGCCAGTCAGGACAAAGACAAACAGGAGGCGGTAACAGCCTTATGGCCTTTGGCCCAGATTGAATTGCCTATAGCTATAGGTAAATATCCGGTGGCACGTTACTCGCTGGTAGCTTTGCAACCTTTAACAGGTCGTAAGCATCAATTGCGCCGGCATTTGTCGCATTTACGCCACCCTATAGTGGGTGATACTACGCATGGCGAAGGCAAACATAACCGCTTGTTTGCAGAGCATTTGAATAGCCACAGATTATTATTAATCGCCAAAAGGCTGGAGCTAAAACATCCGGTCACTGGTGTTGATTTAGTGATCGAAGCCCCACTTTGTGAAGTAGAAGAGTTATTTAAAGAATTCAGTTGGCCCATCGAAGATAGTTGGTATAGCAATTTTTTTGAGCGGGCAGAGCTTAGTGCTTTGACGCCGCTATAAAGTGGCAGTTATAAAACAGAGGATTTATGAAAAAAGTAGCTATTGTGGTCGGCACAGTATACGGCGGCGCTCAGTTTGTTGCAGAAGAAGCAGATAAAATTTTGCAGGCTAAAGGGTACAGCACTCAGTTAAATCTGGAGCCAAAGCTGAACGACGTATTGGCTTTTGCACCTGACATTTGGCTGGTGATCACTTCTACTACAGGTCAGGGGGATATTCCGGATAACTTGTTGCCCTTTTTTATTGATGTCAAAGACAGATTCCCGCTGTTAACAGGCAAAAAGTACGCTGTGATTTGTTTAGGTGATAGCGGTTATGGCGATACCTTTTGTGGTGCTGGTAAACAGTTTTCCGAGTTATTGGCCGAATTACAGGGCACAGCTTTGGCGCCGGCCTTGGAGATTGATGCAGGCGAAACCCTGCAGGCTGAAGATCTGGCTTTACCCTGGATAGAACAGCAGTTTTGATAATTGGGGTCAGAGTAAAATTAATTGCCTGGCAATTAATTTTACTCTGACCCCAATTTTACTCGGCCCCCAATTTTAACAGCGCCATAGTGTCTTTATAAGCAAGGCTTAACGCCGCTATGGCCTCCTGTTCTGATTGGATATTGGTGTAGCCTATCACCAGGCCATATCTCTTATTTTTTTGTGAATACCAGCTCGACAATGGAAATACCTGCAGGTTGAAGGAATTCCAAAGTTCCGCGAGCTGCACGTCCTGCACACCTTGTTTTAAAAACACCACAATATGCATACCGCCGTCTGTATGTTCATAGGCAAATAAGCCCGGATAAACAGTTTCCAAAGCGCTGTATACCATCATTCGTCGTTGCTGATACAAAGCCCGCATTTTTTTCAGATGTTTAAAAAAGTGGCCTTCGCTTAAAAACAAGGTGAGGATTTTTTGTGGCAACAACGGCTGGCTGGTTTCGATAATTTCGCCGGTTTCTTTAAACTTTCCTATAAGCTCTGTTGGCATCACTATGTAACTGACACGCATCGACGGCATAATGGTTTTACTAAAAGTGCCAACATAAATCACTCTGTCATCAGTGTCCTGACTTTTCAGGGCTGGTATCACTTTTTTGGTGTAGTGAAACTCACCATCGTAATCATCTTCAATCACCCAGGCTTTGGTCTGAACCGCCCACTGCAGTAACTGCTGGCGCCGCGGTAAAGATAAAGTGACTGCCAAAGGGCTATGGTGAGCAGGGCTTGTGATGACAAACTTAGCGTCATGATGGTGCTGTAATAAATAATCGACATTTAAACCCTGAGCATCCACAGGTACGTAATGCAGGTTGTGCACTATACGTTTCAGCAACTTTTGGCCAAAAAAGTAGCCTGGGTCTTCGAAGATACATTTGTCATTTTGCACACTCAGCGTCTGCAAAATTAACGCAATACTGCTTTTATAGCCGCTGGTGATAAAAATCTGCTCAGCTTTGCAATTTAAACCCCGTGAGATATTCAGATAATTAGCGATAGCCTGACGCAAAGGTGGATGGCCCATAATAGGCGGGTTCAGCATTTCCTCTGGTCGCATAGCGCGGATAGCTTTACCGGATAACAGCAGCCATTTTTTATAGGGAAATTCATCCAAAGATGGAATACCGAGGCGGAAATAGCCCTTGTTATCCCGCAGGTCGATAATTTGTTTTAAGCTTTTGTCTTCTAACACTAATTGCGGCGTTTCAGCGGGCTGTTTTTTTATAAAAAGTTCCGGATTGACTATAGTACCGCGCGCGCCACGACTGACCAAATAACCTTCGCCAATCAAAATATCGTACGCCGCTTCGACTGTCTTTTTCGCAACACCCAAATCTTCCGCCAATACCCGGATTGAAGGGACTTTTTCGCCGGGTTTTAACGTGCCTGCCAGAATACTTTGGGTATAACGCTGATAAATTTCTTTATAGCCCATCAAGTGTCCTACTTACTTTCTAGGTTCTTGTATCTTTTGAGTATGACATCTGGCGCTAAAATGAGCGACATCAACAGAAGATTTAATGATGAGGAAGAGAGAATGAAGCTGCTACACATCAAGGTCAGTCCAAATCTGCAAGGCTCGTCGTCACGCAAAGTATCGCAACATTTGCTTGAGAAATTGCAAAGCAGTTATCCAGAGCTGACAGAGCAAGTGCTGGATTTATCTGCCAAACCTCTGCCTCATCTGGATGCGCTGACCACTGGTGCATTTCTGACGAAACCAGAAGACAGAACTTTAGAGCAAAACCAGGCGATACAACTGTCCGAGCAGATGGTGGATATGTTGCTTGAAACCGACATTCTGCTGCTGTCATCCCCTATGTGGAATTTAGGCCTGCCGTCGGTATTAAAGGCCTGGTTTGATCACATCACCAGAGCGGGACGCACTTTCGCCTTTACCAAAGAAGGCACCAAAGTGGGGCTGGTCACCAATAAAAAAGTTTATGTAGTGGTCTCCAGCGGCAGCTGTTTTAGTCAGGGACCTTTTGTGAACGACGATCAATTTACGCCTTATATCAAAGTCGCGCTGGCTTACATAGGCATAGAGGATGTGACTTTTATCAGAG
>JAHIWM010000261.1 GCA_018815765.1 Gammaproteobacteria bacterium
CACCACCATTTCGCGTGAACAACACGACTATGCTGCGGAAAAAATCCGTGAAGCCGGACTGGAGTCACAAATCACTTTGTTATTTCAGGATTACCGCGATTTAACAGGGACTTATGACAAGCTGGTTTCTATTGAGATGATCGAAGCTGTTGGTGATGAGTTTCTGGATCAATATTTTGCGAAATGCTCAAGCTTACTCAAAGAAGATGGGTTAATGGTATTGCAGGCTATTACCATTGCCGATCAACGTTACAGCCACTATGTCAAAGAAGTCGACTTTATCAAGCGTTACATCTTTCCTGGTGGTTGCTTGCCTTCGATTCAGCGTATGAGCAATGCAGTGGCCGACTACACTGATTTAGTATTACGTCAGGTGCAGGATATAGGCTTGGATTACGCCCGTACTTTACAGGACTGGTGCCACAACTTTATGGCATCACGGGATAAACTTCATCAGTTGGGTTATGACGATCAGTTTATCCGGCTTTGGCATTTTTATTTGTGTTACTGCGAAGGCGGCTTTTTGGAAAGAGCGACCAGTGCAGTACATTTAGTGTTCACCAAACCTATGAACAGGAACAAAATTTAACTTTTCGTTGCTTAATAAAGCACGGTCGTTTATAACTTTCTACGGATTAATGTAGTAGAGTCTGTATGACGACCGTGATCACTTCGCAGCCCCAAACTGATACCAGTGTCCTTCACGCTCAACTCCAGCTGTTACAGCAAGAAAATGCCAGACTAAGCTTAATTAATCAGTTTGCCATTGATCTGCATGAGTTGACGGGCGCGGATGACATTCTTAACTATGCTGCGAAACATGTCGTGGCAGGCTTAGGTTTTGTCGATTGTGCCATATTTATACTGGCTGCCGATGGCGAGACGCTGGTGCGCAAAGCAGGCACTGGTACCCGCGATTTACCTTCGCATTTAGGCATAGCTGAGCTGAAAGTAGGCTTTGGTCTGGTTGGTTTCGCTGCCAGTATCAAGCGGTCTGTGCTGGTGTCTGATACCCGAAATGATCCCCATTATCTGGCCGATTTAGTACCCAGCTTATCTGAGCTGGTGGTGCCTATTCTGGATGGCGAGGATTTGCTGGGGGTCATTGACTGTGAGCATTCTCACGTCAACTACTTCAGTGCTGAACATCAGCAAATTCTGGAAGTCGTGGCTTCTATTCTGGCCAGTAAACTTCGAAAGTCACAGATGCTGGATACTCTGGAGCTGTCGGTCAGTAAACTTGAATATGCTGAACGATTACAAAAAGCCCTGTACGAAATTGCCTCCTTCTCTTACTTTGCCAACGATTTTTCCAGCTTCTACAAGCGACTGCATCAAATTGTTAACTCGTTGATTTATGCACCGAATTTCTTTATTGCGCTGTTTGATGAAGAAACTCAACAGTTGCAATTTCCATATTTTGCTGACACTGAAGATGAAATAGACCCCAATCAGGTGTATGGCACAGACGTGCTGAAACACAGCCTGACTGGCCACGTATTTCGATCGAACGAACCTTTGCTGATTATGCGCAAAGATATAGCCGCCTTCGAGCAGACGTATGATGTAAATGCCTATGGTGCTGAGCCTGAATCCTGGCTCGGGGTGCCATTTCAATCCAGCGATACAATACGCGGAGTAGTCGTAGTACAAAGTTATGTTGCCAATATTCACTACAGTGATCGTGATTTGGAGCTGATGATTTTTGTCTCCCAGCATATATCCAATGCGCTGGAGCGGGTGTTTTCAGAAAAACGTTTGCAGCATCAGGCATTGCATGATGCCTTGACTGCTTTGCCAAATCGCAGTCTGCTGATGGACAGAATTGGCCAGGCCTTTAAGCGTATGCAACGTTTTCCTGCCAATCAGCTGGCCGTGATGTATTTAGATTTGGACCGCTTTAAAACGGTCAATGATACGCTGGGTCATCAGGTTGGCGATGCCTTTCTTATACAGGTTGGGCGAGTGCTAAAACTCTGTATGCGTCAGACCGACACGCTGGCCCGTTTAGGCGGCGATGAGTTTGCAGTGGTGCTCGAAGATGTAACCTGTCTTGCAGACGTGACTGATGTGGCGCAACGTATTATTCAGGCGCTACAACAACCTTTGCTGGTAGGTGAACATATGCTGTTGACCTCCTGCAGTATAGGTATAGCTCTGGCGAGCTCCGAGGACCAGTTGCAGTCGGCTGATGAACTGATCCGTCGCGCTGATATCGCCATGTATCAGGCCAAGCAGGATGGTCGTGGCGTGTACCGGATTTATTCTTCGGATATGCAGGTGCAGGAAAGTCAGGAGTTCAGATTAGGCCTGGAAATTAAAGCCGCTTTGGCAAAGCAGCATTTTGTACTGCATTATCAGCCTATTATCAGTCTGGATACCGACGATACTATAGGTTTTGAAGCCTTGATCCGCTGGACGCATCAGACTCAGGGAGTGATCACGCCTGATGAGTTTATTCCTTATGCTGAAAAAAACGGTTTGATAGGACTTATTGATCATTATGTATTGCGGCAGAGCATTGAGCAGATCCGGCTGTGGAAACAAAGTTACGCCATGCCTTTTTATGTCAGTGTCAATGTGTCTGGTCTGGCATTTTCTGAACCCGACTTTGCTGCCGCAGTGATCCAAAAACTGGCAGAAGCCGATGTACCAGCCCGTTATCTGGCCATAGAAATCACAGAGCGTGCATTGATTGAAAATATTGAGCAGGCACGTTTGTGCTTAAAGCAGCTGCGTCAGCATGGGGTGAAGGTGTTGCTGGACGACTTTGGTACCGGCTATTCCAGTTTAAGTTACCTGAACGAATTTAAGCTGGATGTGCTGAAAATTGACCGCTCTTTTATCGCCAATATGAAGCCCCGAATTCAGGATAACCCTGTGGTGAATACTGTGATTGCTTTGGCAAAAACACTAAATTTAAAAGTAGTGGCAGAAGGGGTGGAAACCAGTTTACAGCGACAATTGCTGAAAGAACTGGGCTGTGACGCCGGACAAGGCTATTGGTTTGCTAAGGCGTTGCCTGCTAATGACGCAGTGAAGTGGCTACGTTAAACCTAGCCGAAATGTAGGGGCGGGGTTTATCCCCGCCCGTGGTTAAAATTCGATTTCAAGCAGGCCACATCAAACCAGGCGAATTGCTTCTGCTTCGATGACTATTTTGCCCGCTTTGTACAAAGCGCCTATGGCCTGTTTGAACATCTTTTTACTGACACCAAACTCACCGTAAATCTGCTCTGGCGTGCTTTTATCTGAGATTGGCAAGCTGCCACCTTTGTGTTTTAAGCGCTCTAAAATCACATCAGTAAAGGCCTGAGCTTTTTCATAACCAGGTTTATCCAGCATTAAATCGATACGGAAATCATCACGCATTTTTTGCACATAAGCTGTGCCTTTGTAGCCAATACGCAGTGGTTTAAATACCTGATTTTTATACAATAAGCCCCAGTGTTGATGATCCACTACTACTTTGTAGCCAAGATCAGTCTGAGACGCGACATAAAACTGCACTTCATCGCCTGGTTGGTAATCCGGCGTGTCTTTGCCTATGTATCTGTCTAATTTGGCAGAGGCGACAATACGGTTACTTTTATCAACATAACAGTACACCAGATAATATTTATCCAACTGCATTGGAATTTGTTGTTCGCTAAAAGGCACCAACAGGTCTTTTTTCAGACCCCAGTTTAAAAAGGCACCTACTTTAGTGATAGCCACGGCTTTGAGCTGCGCCACCTGACCGACCATCACATAAGGTTTTTCCGTGGTGGCGATTAGCTGATCTTCAGAATCCAGATACAGCAGTACTTCAAGCACAGTACCAATTTCAGTTCCGGCAGGCACATAACGTTTAGGTAATAAAATATCACCCCAGCTTAAGCCATCTAAGTACACGCCAAATTCGACCTGTTTTTTTACCGCCAGTTTGTTTAGTTTGCCTAAGGCGAGTTGGGTCATGTGATTACTCCGATGCCAGCAAAGCTGGGTTTGACTGTTGAATAAATTGTAGTTGGACCTGTACGCTCTGGGCTGCATTACCAAACCAGATCTGGCCTTCATTAATGGTGCATTGCAACTGCATAGTGCGGTCGCATAATTTTGCCAGCTCTGCTGTATCTGCAGGGGAGACTGCCACTATGGTCAGGTTTTTTAACTGACTCAGCGCTTTTTGCTCTGAGCTGTACCATTTATCCACCGCAGTACCGCCGTAAGCGACTAACAACAGCTGCTGAGTTTTATGACTGGCGCGGCGTAAACGTTTTTCTTCCGGCAAACCCAGCTCAATCCACAACTGATAATCACCTGTCAGGTTTTGGCGATACACAGCAGCTTCATCGTCATCGGAAATACCTTTACCAAAGGTTAAATCTTCATGGGCACACAAAGCAAAAGCCAGCAGACGCAACATCATACGCTCTGTGGTTTCGGAAGGGTGCTGGGCTAACGTCAGGTTATAGTCCTGATAATGATGGCGCGACATGTCGGCCACAGCAAGGCTTGCTTTAAAAATGGTTGCCTTTAAGGCCATAACAAATCCGCGGAACAAATCAAAAGGGCGCTAGTGTACCTTGTTCGTCGGAATAATGCAGCTTGTGTGAGTAGCCTGAGGTTGAGCGACTCAGGCTTGTAGTTGATGATGCTGCTTTTGCCGCAGAGCTATACGGTTCCATGCTTTCTCATGGAAAAAGTAAGCGACAGTATTGATGGCTGGCTCTATGGTCGCCACTAAACCACCCACCAGCAGATCACCTGTTAGCAGGTAGGTGACGCTAAAAGCGACGGTAAAATGCAATATAGCAAAAGTCATAGTTTTTAACATGGTGTGGCTCCTGATGCCTTAATCTGTAGTGAGCTTAGCCTGCTGTGTTATTCATCGAAAACGAATTAATCCGATCGCCACTATCGTTTTTTATGTTCAGCCGATCCTGAAGTGATATGCAAACGTATTGTGTGAGCTAACAGGAGCATACAATGAATTCACTGGAAGTTTTTTATGATGGCGGTTGTCCCTTGTGTCGGCGCGAAATTAATTACTTTCGTGCACTGAAAAGTAGGGTGCCTATTATTTGGCTGGATTTAACCGATTTAAAAGCAGAGCTGCCACCGGAGCTTGACAGATGCAGCGCGCTGGCTCGTATGCATGTGCGGGTGAACGGTCAGCTCTATTACAAAGGCGCTGCCGCTTTTGCGATGCTCTGGTCGCAGTTTGCCTATTGGCGTATGCTTGGGCTCTTACTCAAAATACCGCCTTTAACCTGGTGTGCTGACAGGCTGTATAGCTTCTTTTTGAAACTAAGGCCGCACCTTCAGCGCTGGGTGCAAAAACAGGAGAAACCCTGATGGGGTTAGATTGTCGTGAACTTTTGGATGTCAAAGAGTATGAGTTTTTAATCAACTGGTTTATGCGTAAGCAGAAGCAGCACCAGTTGGCTGCATTGGAAGAACCCTACAGCTATGATGGCTATTCTTTGTATGATCAGAAGGTAAATCAGCTGATTGCCGAAGCGAGCATTGCCTTTGTGGAGACCTTTCAACGGGAAGCTCCGCCTCTGGTCTTCACCAACTTATTTCATTTGGCAGAGCTGGAATTGCAGGGCAAACGTGACCGATTAATCAAAGCCCCAAAAAGCCTGCAATAATAAAGACAATAAACAAAAAACCACCTTGCGGTGGTTTTTTTAACGCCTTTTACAACTACTGTTGCTGCACCCGTTTTAATGCATCGGTCAGTTGTGGAATATCCAGCTTTTCATTCAGTGGCACTAAGGTACCAGCTGACCAGACGCCATAGCTGCCATCGTCACGTACCAGAATCATTTTGTCTTTTTTAAAGCTCACCATCTGGTGGGGCAATAAATTCAGCTTCGGATACGTGGAAGGCTTAAACCAGTTGTCCCCTGGCCAGTTGCTGTGACAGCCAATCTGAGCCAGTAGAGTAGGGATCAGATCCAGATGTTGGGTCACTGTATTGGATAAAGCGCGATTTAATGCAGGCCAGCTGCTGTAAAGCTGAGCCGGTGCCAAGTCAAACTGTGATTCTGCTGCGTGCTGAGTCAATACCAGCAGATTGTCTGTGCTGCTTACCAACGCCAACTCTGCATTTAAATCACGGCTGAATTTTATTTTCAGCGGCGCAGCTGCATTTTCCGTTAAGGATAACCAAGGCAATAGTTTTTGAAACTCTGCATCACTGGCACTGATACTCAGTTGTCCTGCCGGCAGCTGTTCCATCCAGGCCGGAGCCTGTTGCAAAGAGGCGACCATATCTTTATTCAGTTGCATGCTGCCATAAAGTAAGTTCAACACTGCACTTTGAGCTTCAACTGGTGCAAAGTGCTGCTGATGGGCTTTAAACTTTTTCTGCTCCAAAAGCTCAATATCAGCAACAGACAAAGAGGGCACAATAAGTACAGTCACAGCTTCGCTTTGCTGACTAACACATTGTAAAGCCTCAGGCTCGCGCCAGTTGGTCGGACGCTGCAACTGCTCTGCTTTGGTTTCTTTTAAGCGGGATAAATCCAGCACATTGTATTTAGCTAAAAAGGTATTGGCAGTAGCCGGATAAGTAAAAGGCAGCACATTGTCTTGCTTCATCACATCCAAATTCAGTTGTGCATCAGCCCAGATATGCAGAGTATGACTGGCGACAAAACAGCTCAAAAACAGATAAAGCGCGGGTTGACCTACGCCAGAGGCTTGTAGACGTGGCACTTTTTTCCAGCAAAGATTACTCAGCACCAACTCTATCGCCAGCAATAAAGCGGCGACCACAGAGGTGATCAGAATAAAATTACGCAGATTAGTGACAACTTGTTGGCGCAGTAAATCAATGGTTTGTTCGCTCGATGCGCTGCCGACATGGTAGCCAAGCGCCTGATAGACATAAGCATCAAAAATCAGCGCTACCAAGCCAACTGTGGCTAAAACTGCGGCTATACCCCGCACATGGCGCTGATACGGAAAAATAAGAGTGACGGGGAATATGGTCAGAATAAAAAACAAAAAGCATAAAAAGGCGGTGTGGCCCAGCCAGTTGGTCAGTAAATAGAACCAGCCGGTGATGCTTTGTGGCAAAGGTTCTGCCCACCAGTAAGCTGCGGTGATCACCAACGCCAGCAATATATTAAAAAAAGTAAACCAGTGACCCCAGTTCAGCAGGCGGTTGACTTTATTGACCAATGACAGGTTTTGTTCCAGCACCATAGAGTTATTGTTTCTTGCTGTTGACGGCGTCTTTCAGCGCCTGACCAAAATGAGTGACTACATCCATACGCTGCGCAGCTGGAACACTGGTATTAATAATATGGCTGATGGTATTGCCTAAACACATCAGGCTCAGTTCAGTGCTGGCATCTTGCTGACGTAATTGGTCGAGAATACTGTTTACGATCTTTTCAATTTGGTCGGTCGAATACTTTGATACAATAGGCATGAAGGTCTCTGCTCGAAATAAAATGGAACAGCGGGGAATACTAGCAGAATTAGCTGAGAACAGGAAAATATATGTCCGTTGATGTGTTGCATCTGGCAATAAATTTTATCGAAAGTACTGAAAGTGAGCAGTTGCAGGCGCAATTTCGTCAGGAGTTGGTGCCAGTCTCTCAATCTGTAGCGCATTTAATTGAACAATTGCATTTGGCCTACAACGGCAAACCTGCCAAAGGCTACGCCACTTTTTCTGATGATTTACAGGACAGAATGGCGTTGCCTTTAGCGCAGTGGCAAGCGCAGGAACGCAGCTTTTTACAACTGGCAGAACAAGCCACCAGTCAGCTTGTGGTGCAACTGGTACAGCATCAAATTCAGGAAACCGGCTATTTTATGTTGTGCCACTATCGTTATCTGGCGACGGAATACGTGCTGGTGACTTTATTAGGTAGCAAAGATCACTTCAGTGTGACGCCGGAGTTATTACTTTCCACCGATCAGCATCTGGATATAGCCCGGATGCAACTGGCAGCCCGTATCGATTTAACCGAGTACCAAACCAGCCCGGAGCAAAATAAATACATTTCCTTTATTCGTGGCCGCGCAGGGCGTAAAGTCGCCGACTTTTTCCTTGATTTCTTAGGCTGTGCCGAAGGCATGGTCGCCAAAGAGCAAAGCAAAGTGGTGCTGGCTTCTGTCGAAGAATATTTGTCTGCCTCTGATTACGATGCCAGCGAAAAGTCAGCAGTGCGCAAACAAGTTTATGAATACTGTGAAGAGCAAACCAAACAAGGCCTGGATGTGCATTTGCAGGAACTGTCGGCCACCATCGACAGCAGCGACGCCCGTGCTTTTACCGATTACTGTGCAGAACAAAATATCGAAGTGCCAGAGCAGTTCCCTGTGGATGTGAAAGAGTTAAAAACGCTGGTGAAGTTCTCTGGCGCTGGCGGCGGAGTCAGTATCAGCTTTGAACAAAAGCATTTAGGCGAACGCATCCGCTACGATATGGACAAAGATCTGCTGATTATTCAGGGTGTGCCGCCGAACTTAAAAGATCAACTGCAACGTTTCCTAAAAGGCTTTTCCAGCTTTGATAACAAAGGCTAAAACGCTGCAGAGCACAGCGAATCGCTAAACCTTAGTCACCGCTACTGCCACCGCCATCAGTGCCGTCTGATGAACTGTGATGGTGGTCGGTATCCACTTGTTTGATCCGGCTACCATCTGTGCCGCTACCAGCCACTATAGTTCCGGTCACCGCACCTTCTGCGGTTTTTTTCTGTCGGACTTCTCGTTTAGGTTTTTCCTGCTGAAGTTTTTTATTACGACGCAGTAGCCACAGATTGGCCAGTACGAGGCCAACAATGATAAGAAGGGTCCACCAAAG
>JAHIWM010000262.1 GCA_018815765.1 Gammaproteobacteria bacterium
TGGTCCCGTTGCTCTTTGGTGAAGAATTTAAGGTAGGTATTTCAGTACTGCAAATCCATATCTGGGCCGGCGTGTTTATTTTTATCCGTTACCTGATTGGACAACATTTAATTATTACCGGCCAGGAGCCGTTATCTCTGGCCAGTCATGGCATAGGCGCGGTGCTGAACGTACTGCTGAACTGGTGGCTGATCCCCATTATGGGCATCGATGGTGCGGCATGGGCCACACTGATTTCTTATGCTTACGCTTCATTTTTCTTTTTATTTTTTTCCGGAAGAACCCGTCGTCAGTTATGGCAACTGATCAAGGTAAAAACGTCCGGTGTGGTGGTAGAGAAAGAGACGGTATGAAAAAACAACTCCAACAAATCAGGCAGAAGCTCGACAAGGTGTTATTACCTTACGCAGCGAAAAGCCGTCTTGCAGCAACGCTGTATTACGCATTCTTTAACCCACATTTTCGCCGTGAGCAACATGCCACAGCGGCGGGTCGGCATCATTATCACCTGCATGAAGAAAGCAGCAGTATAGCCACTGTCATTTTACGCCGTAATATTCACCGGCTGGAAAAAGGCTTAAGTATGGTGCCGCGCAAGTCTTTGTTTGCACTAGATTATATTGACGAAACTTTAACAGCATTACAAAATCTGCTGGCTGATCATCAGGCTCTGGATTTAGTGCTGCTGAAGTACTGTCACGATGTGATGGACAGCTATTTTTCTGTCACCCAATGGCCTGAAGGCGCCAGTCAACCTGTTACTTTTGCAGTATTAAAAGCCCAGGTAGCCCCACGTTTAGAACAAAGCCGCCCTTCAGCACCAGCCCCTTACGAACAAAGACCAAGAGCAGATATTAGCTACGAGCAGTTTTTAATTTTGTGCCAGCAGCGCTGTTCAGTCCGTACTTTTTTACCTCAGAGCGTGCCCAAAAGTGTTCTGGAGCAAGCAGTTGCCGCTGCAGCTCAGGCGCCAAGTGCCTGTAACCGTCAGCCGTTTCGTTATATTGCAGCGACAGAAGGCGAAATGCTGACGAAGCTGGCTAATTTACCTATGGGTACTGTGGGTTACGCCAATGGTATTCCAGCCCTGCTTGCTGTGGTTGGGGATTTAAGTGCTTATCCATTTGAGCGCGACCGCCACGTGATTTATATCGATGCCAGCTTATCCAATATGCAACTGATGCTGGCTCTGGAGACTATGGGCCTGGCCTCTTGTTCCATCAACTGGCCTGACATCGAAAACTACGAAGCCAAAATTGGCCGCTTACTGAAATTACAACCTTTCGAACGAGTCGTGATGCTGATTGCTGTGGGTTACCCTGATCCGCAGGCGTTGATCCCTCACTCCGAGAAGAAAACCGCTACGGAGTTATTAACTTATGTCTGAATCAAAAGCCTTATTAGTCGAAATCAAAGGGGTACAGTTCCGCAATAAAGGTGCCTACCTGATGCTGCTGGCCTGTTTACAGGGTTTAAAAACCTTAAACAACACTGAGCTGGTGTTATCGCCCGGCCCTAACCTGCCCTACCGTGAGCGTGCTTTATTAGGCGCATGGCAAAAAGTGTCGTTCCGCCGCAAAGCCCTGGATTTAACGCCATGGTTTGGCAAATTACCAGGCTCAATGCGTAACCTGATGAAACGTTACGGCATGGTGACAGAACGTGATGTTGACGTCATTTTAGAAGCCAGCGGTTTTGCTTATGGCGACCAGTGGCCTTTGAAGTTTCTGCAAAACACCGCACGTGAAGTGAAACGTTTTAAAGAAGCAGGTAAACCTTTTGTCTTTATGCCTCAGGCTTTTGGTCCTTTTAGCAGTGACGAAAGCAAAGCAGCGATGCGCGATATTATTCACAGCGCTGCTCTGATTTATGTGCGCGACCCTGTGTCCTTCAGCCATTTACAAAGCTGTGAAGCCAATCTGCCGGATACTGTGAAGTTAACACCTGACTTTACCGTGGGTTTAAAAGGCCACAGCACTGCTGCATTACCTGAAATTGAAGGCAAGTTTGCCGCTCTTATTCCAAACAGCAAAGTGGTGTCCAAGTTTAACCACGCTAATGCTGAAGCGGAGCGCACCAACTATGTCGAAGCTTTTGCTGCTGCCGCCAATCAATTGGTGGAGTTAGGTTACGCTGTGGTGCTGGTCAATCATGAAGGTAAAGAAGATCAGCTGCTGTGTCAGGAGATTTCCCGCTTAGCACCGTGCGATACCATTCAGATTGAAGATCCGTTAGCGGTGAAGGCCTTTATCGGCCAAAGCTCAATTACCATCAGCTCTCGTTTCCACGGTGCTATTAATGCGCTGAGTCAGGGTGTGCCTTGTATCGCCACCAGTTGGAGCCACAAGTACCATGCGATGATGTCTGATTTTGGTATGGCAGATTATTGCCTGGAAAAACTCTCTGCGGTCAGCCTGACGCAAAAGGTCAGTCAGTTGCTGGCTGAACAGGAAGAAATCGCTCCTCGTCTGGCAGACAACGCAGCCAAGCTGAAGCAGAAAAACCAAACCATGTGGCAGGGTTTATACAAAACTCTGGATAAATACTTAGGCCGCTAAACTTAATTGGGGTCAGAGTAAAATTAAGCCCCAGAGGCTTAATTTTACTCTGACCCCAATTTTATTTAAGACCAGCTGACCCAGCCAAAGTACCAGGTAGCTAATATCACCAAACCAAAGGCGATACGGTACCAAGCGAAAATCTCGTAGCTGTGGTTCGATACAAAACGTACAAAGGTACGTACCGCTAACAAGGCGCTGAAGAAGGCTGTGACAAAACCTACGATAAACATAGGCGCCTGATCAAACTGCAATACATCACGATGTTTAAACAAGTCGTAGAAGGTCGCAGCAAACATAGTAGGCACAGCTAAAAAGAACGAAAACTCTGCCGCGACTTTGCGATCAAAACCAAAAAACAAACCGCCAATAATGGTTGATCCTGAACGCGAAGTACCGGGGATCATCGAGATGATCTGCGCACAACCTACTTTTAACGCATCTTTCCAGGTGATGTCGTCTACATCATGAATTTTCACCTGATGAGTACGACGCTCCGCATACAAAATCACTAAACCACCCAGCACCAGCATGGTCGCAACTGTAATAGGATTAAACAGATACAACTTAATGTACTTAATAAACAACAAGCCAATAATGGCGGCTGGCAGGAAAGCGACAAATAAATTCAGTACAAAATTCTGTGCTTTTTTATCGTGAGTAATGCCGGTGGCAACATGGATAAAACGCTGACGGTATTCAAATACCACGGCCAGAATAGCACCTAACTGAATGGCAATTTCAAACACCTTGCCTTCGTTATAAAAGCCAATCAAATCGCCTACAACAATCAAATGGCCAGTGCTGGATACGGGTAAAAACTCAGTTAAACCTTCAACAATACCCAGAATAAAAGCTTTAAATAACAACCAGAAATCCATCACTACTCCCTTATTAATTTTCGCCAGTCACGTTGCTGTTCCTGTGGCGCGTTATTATCGGCTACCTTTTTGAAGATGCAACCATTTAGTGTTTTAGTTCTAGCCTTACAGCGCCGTGACGTTGCACCTTCTGCTCAATAGCTAAGGCCAACAAGTCAGGTTTGGCACACACCAGGCTAAAAAGTTTCGCCGCTCTGGTAATTCCGGTGTAAATCAGCTCGCGGGTTAGTACTGGGCTGAAGTGATCCGGCAATACCAGCACCGCATGACGGAACTCCGAACCCTGAGATTTATGCACAGTAATGGCATAAGCGGTTTCGACTTGCTGTAACCGACTTGGCAAAACCCAACGCACTGCTTTGCTGCTGTCTTCTGATGCAAAAGCCACAGCTAGCATCAATTTACCCTGATAAGGCCGCAACAAACAAATACCTACATCGCCATTCATTAAACCCAGTGCATAATCGTTTTGCGTCACCATCACTGGCCGACCCGCGTACCAGTGGCTGCTCTGCTGACTGCTTTGCTGAATAAGCCCGGCCTGATGCAGCATTTTCTCTACACTCAGATTGACCTGCTCTACGCCCAAAGGCCCTTGTCGCACTGCACAAAGCAATTGAAAGGCGGAAAAGTCAGCCAGCACTTGCTGCGCCCAGTGATCTACAGCCTGCTCTGAGGCATCCAAAGCCGGGCTTTGCGCTAGGGTCTGCAGATAAAAACTAAAGCCAGCAGCATCAGGTATTTGCTTTTTCAGCTGCCCCGTCAACACAAATTGTTTGAGCTGCTTTAATTCAGCCGCCTCAACATACTGCAGATCGGCATAATCAGCGCGGCAAATGGCGGTCACTTCTGCGCTCTGACCGCTATTGACCGCATTGGCAAGTTTGGCAATACCGCTTTGTGGGTCAAACCTATGACTGACTCTGAGCATACCTATTTGTTGCTCCAGCGCTTTGCCTTGTTGGCTGATTAATGACTCTGATATAGCTGCAGAGGACAATTGATTTAACCAGGCCGCAGTTGCAGGCCAATAATGCCCCTGCTCTGCCCATTGGCAAAGTTCGGCCATTAAAGCGCCCGCTTCCACCGACGCCAGCTGATCTTTATCGCCTAATAAAATCAGTCGCGCATGAGCCGGTAAGGCCGACAATAAAGCCGCCATCAGCTCCACATCCAACATCGAGGCTTCATCCACTACTAATAAATCCAGCGCCAAAGGCTCCAGTGCGTTTTGCTTAAATTGCCGGCTTTGTGCGCGCGCGCCTAGCAGCTTATGTAAAGTAGATACGTCAGTAGGCACCTGGCTTTTGATCTCTGCCGATGCTGGCAGTCTGTCCAGCGTATTACGAATGGAGCTTCTAAGCCGCACTGCAGCTTTGCCGGTGGGTGCAGCCAGTTGAATGGTTAAAGGCGCAGCGCCTTGTTGCTGCTGTAATTGCTGCAACACCAATAGCAATTTAACCACTGTGGTGGTTTTGCCTGTACCAGGACCGCCTGTGATCACGCTAAAACTGCTGCTCGCTGCTATGGCGCAGGACAAACGTTGCCAGTCAGGTTCAGCTTGTGTTGCTGCAGTCACAGGAAATAGCGGATCCAACAACTGATTCAGCAGAGCCGGATCAATAGCCTGTCGCAGCTGCTGGCTGCGCACGCTGCTCTGCTCTAGATAAAACGCTATATGCTGCTGATAACCAAAATAACGCCTCATATACAAAGCGTTATTGGCACAGACAAAAGGCTGATTGTTATCTTCATTCAGCTGAATTAAATCCGGATAAAGCGCCATCAAAGCCTGCCATTGCTGTTCAGAATACTGTGGCATACGCTGCAACGGTAAACATAAATGGCCCTGAGCGAGCGCAAAGCTGCACTGACCAATCAATAGCGCCAGCGCCGGCTCCAGCTGTTGTTGCTCGCGGAAAAAGGTCACCAGGGCTTTATCCAAAGCACGCCAGTCTTTGCCCTGCATCTGCAGTTCCAATAATTCTGAATCAGACATTTGCCAGCTCCTTAGCGACCAACTGGCCTTGCAATAGGGCATCCAGCTTAGTGACCAACTCCAGCGAAATATTCACAGTAAGCACACCTTTGCCTGCAGCTTCACCACCACGCAGGAACCAATACAAAGCGCCGCCTAAATGCTGTTCTGGCTGATACCCCGCTAAACGGCTTTGTAATAAACGATGGATGGCCACAGCGTATAAAGCCGCCTGCACATCGTAGCGGTGTGTCAGCATCTGTTGTATTAAGGCAGGGCTGTCGTACTGGCCATCGGCTATATAGTTCGATTTATAATCCAGCACCCAGTATCTGCCATCCTGCTCCAGAGTTAAGTCGATAAAACCTTTCAGCATGCCCTGCAACTGTGTGGTACGAAGTGCTGGCCGTGACAATTCAGGCCACAGATACTGCTGCACTAAAGCGTCCAACTGCGCACTGCTGCAGTGCTGTACCGCCAGCCAGAATTCGAGTTCAGCTCGGTAACTGCCTTCGTTAAGTGTGCTTAAACTGGTTTGTTGACTCGGCCACAGTGGCGTTTGAATAAGCTCCGTCAGCCACTGCTGCAATGGCACTATAGCTGCAGCTAAATGGTCAGTTTCAGGATAAGGTGCTTGTTGCTCAGCCCAGTACCGGATTTGCCATCTATGCTCTGGTAGTTGCTGCAACAGGCCATATTTCTGCATTAAAGGGGTTAAGCCTTGTTGCCATAAATCCGGCTGCTGCGCCAATAGATCAAAACCCTGAACTGCGCCCCACTCCAACGCATCATGTAAAAAAGTACCGGCCTGACTGCCACGAACAAAACCTTGGGCCAGAGTTACAGCCTTTGCTTCTGTTGGCTCAGCATCATCCTGTAATTGCTCTGGCGCCAATTCCTGAAACAACTCCGCCGCTTTACTGTCATGCTGATGTTGCTCCAGCAAAGCGCTGTAACTGGCTATCCACCACAGCTCTTTGACTGACCGGGTCATTTGGGCATAAGGCAATAGCACGCCTGCCTGATCCAGCATCAGAACTTGAGTATTTTGTTCTGATAAGTTGTCGGCAAGGCGAATATCAGGCTGTGTCAGTAAAGGCGATAACTGCTCTGGCAAAGCCACAGGCGATACCAGCGCATCATCAGATAACAAGTAACCTATAGCGCTTTGCTCTTTCACTGGCATAAGCCCCACCCAGCAATAATGCCGGGCTCTGGTTAACGCCACATAAAGCTTACGCATATCTTCGGCCAAACGTTCCCGCTCTGCTTGTTGGGCTTGCTGCTCGTTGGCTTGTAACACCACCGTCAGTTCACCATCCTGGTGGTAAGTCACAGGGCCTTTGTTGGCATCTACAGCTCGGGCTAAAGCGATAAAAGGCAAAAATACCAGCGGGTATTCCAGACCTTTGGATTTGTGAATAGTGACAATTTTAATCAGGGCTTCATCGCTTTCTAAACGCAGTTTTTGCTGCTCAGCCGCTAAATCGCCTTGCCCCGCCAAATGCTCAGCCAAATAACGAATAAGCGCAGCCGGGCCTTCCAGCTCCATCGAACGTTGTTGCAACAGTTCCGCCAAATGCAGAATATCGGTGAGTAGCCTTTCGCCTGATGGCTGCTGCTGTAAAAACTCAGCCACCGCAAAATCACGCATCAACTGCCATAACATCACCAGCACACCTTGCTGTTGCCAAAGCACATGATAACTGGCAAAACGCGCCAGTTGCTGCTCCCACAACAGCTCATCCTGCAGCAGCTGTTCAAGCTCAGAATAATTTAACGACAAGCTCCAGCTCGACAAGGCCGAACGCACCAAAGCTTCACGTTGCGGCTCAGCGCAAGCTCTAAGCCAGAGTAATAAATCCAAAGCCACCGGGCTTTCAAATACAGCGCCCTTATCGGATAAATACACTGAGGCCAAAGCACGCTCTGCCAAGGCTTTTTTAATGGCATTGGCTTCCTGCTGGTTATTCACTAAAACTGCTATATCACTGGTTTTAAGTGCTGTGAACTGCCCTTTTTCTACAAAACCTGTATTGCCTGCCGCACTGCCCGTTAAAAATATTGCTATTTGTTCAGCACAGGCCTGCGCCATTTCTGCCAGACAAGCACCTTTGCTAAACGCTTTACCATCGGGGGATTCTTTAATACAAAACTCCAGCGCTGTGGCCGGTTTTTTCTCCACCACAAAGCTCTCTTTACGCCCTTGAGCTTCCACCGGATAAAAGCTTAATAAATCTGGTCGGCCCAACACAAAAGCGCCTAAAGCGCGTTGTTCGGCATAACTAAATAAGTGATTGACCGCACTGACCATTTCGTTGGTTGAACGGAAGTTTTTCGGCAGTTGAAAGTGCCTTCCCGCTGTGGCTTGTTTGGCGGCTAAATAACTATAAATATCAGCGCCACGAAAGGCGTAAATGGCTTGTTTTGGGTCGCCTATCAGTAAAATACCGCAGTCGGGTCTGTTTTGATTCAGCTGATAAATGGCATCAAATAACTGATATTGCACAGGATCGGTATCCTGAAATTCATCTATTAAAGCCAGCGGGAATTTACGCCGTAAACGCTCGGCCAATAAGCCACCCTGGTCTTTTTGCAGCGCCTGCTGCAAGCGGCTTAATAGCTCATCAAAACCAAGTTCGGAGCGCTCTAACTGCAACTGATGGAAACGCCGCGCAAACCAAAAGGCGGCATGCAGCACTAAATCCTGCTGTGGATCCGGCAAAGCCGCCAGTGCATCACCCAGTTTTGCCATGGCCTCAAAA
>JAHIWM010000263.1 GCA_018815765.1 Gammaproteobacteria bacterium
AAGAAGGTGACCGTTAAGGCCGGAGTCGCGCCTTCGTCCTGCACCAGGCGGAAATAGAGTAAATAAGCAACGCCTGTACAAATAACCCCAAGGGCTAATACAGCAGCTGCGACATTCAAACTAATATCGGCTTGTATCGGGAATAACAGCATGACAGGAGCCAGCATCAAAGCTGAAGTCCACATACTGCCATGGGCATTGGTATAGGGAGCGACGGTTTTCGCCAGACGGGTGTAATGAGTCGATATGCCATAACAAAAGGCAGCGCCAGCGGCACAAAACACAGCCACTAAAGCACCAGGTTCCAGTACTACAGGGTCAAAGCCTACCAGTATAGCGACGCCGCTGATGCCAAGAATTAAGCCCGTCGCAATTCGAAGAGTTAAAGCTTGCCGGAACACCACTATACCAATCAAAGCGCCCCAGATAGGAGCTGTGGCATTCAGTACAGATAAAACCGATGCAGTTAAAGTTTGAGCTGCATAAGCAAATAACAAAAATGGCAAAGCAGAGTTAAAAAAACCGAGAATAAAAAAGTGCTTCCAGTTATTTTTTAAATCCAGCTGATGTTTTTTAAGTAACCAACCCATCAGGCCCAAAAACAGCGCAGCAAACAACACCCTGCCCGTCATCAACGCAGCAGGCCCTAAGGTTCCGACCGCAATACGCATAAATAAAAACGACGAGCCCCAAATAGCGGCCAAACTAAACAGACGGACAAAACTGGCGGGCTGCATGAAAACTCCTGTAAGCAATCAGATGTCGGGCTCTTATGGGTTGCCCTGGAAGTTTTAAACAAAATTCTGTTTTTTTAACTAACTATTCAGTTAATGCGACAGTAATTGCAAAAAAATGAAAAAAGCCGGGTTGCGAAGCTATGCAGATATATTGCATAATTACCCCGCTTCATTTTTGCTTTATTGCTTCAGCCCATACCACTTTTGTATGGGCTTTTTCATTTCTGGGCCAGTAACTTTTTAATTGGGGTCGTCCTGGCTAATACGGCTTGCCACAGCACCTGTCTGTTGCTGATACTTGGCATCCAGTCTTTTGTTGTATGGACGGGCAGCTTCACCTGTCATGGTTTCAAAATTCAGCGCACCAATTTTCATATTGGGTCTAAGAGCCAGTGGTAAACGACCACTGTTATAAAACTCCAGCACTATATTGCCAGACCAACCCGGATCGATACGGTGTGCTGTCACATGCACCATTAAACCCAAACGGGCTAACGAAGAACGGCCATCCAACCAACCCACTATGTCAGCAGGTAAAGTGACGGATTCGAGAGTAATAGCCAAAGCCAATTCGCCCGGGTGCAGGAAAAAAGCTTCGTCATCTGTTAATACAATTTCATCGCTCATCACTGAATTTAATGCGAGATCCACTTCTTCACGTGGGCCGCTTAAATCAATAAAAGCTGCGGCATAAGCACGAAAAGTGCGGAATTTATGGCCTAAGCGAATATCCACACTGACACCGCTGATCATGTCTGGTGTTGGCCGTGGCGTAATTTGGATCTTGCCTGCGTCTATATAGGCTTCAATGTCGCGGTCACACAATCTCATGGTTAATCATCCGTAAAAATAATTTCGGGTTGCTGCGCTTGCTGATGTTGGGAGTTCCAATATAAAGCAAAGCTCAGTTGTCGTGCTATAGCCCGGTAAAAACCAGTACCGCTTTCGGCTGGGTTCAGCACTAAAGGCGTTCCGGCATCACAGGACTGGCGTATTTGTTTTTGTAAGGGTAACTGACCCAGCACAGGCACCTGATAACGTTCAGCTAATTCTAAGCCACCATTGGTACCAAAAATATCGTCGATTTCACCACAGTGACTGCACTGGTAAAAACTCATATTCTCTACCAGTCCAAGTACAGGAATATTCACACTGCGAAACATAGAAATGGCTTTTTGTGCATCAGCCAAAGCCACATCCTGCGGTGTTGTGACTATTAAAGCCCCGGTCACCGGTAGTTTTTGCGACATGGTCAGTTGAATATCACCTGTGCCCGGTGGCATATCGACAATTAAATAATCTAAATCCGGCCACAAGGTTTCGTTTAATAGTTGAAGCAACGCCTGACTGGCCATAGGGCCACGCCAAACCGAGGCCTTTTCCGGGTCAACTAAAAAACCTATCGACTGCAGATAAATACCAGCGGCTTGTTTAGGCAATAGATGCTTATCGTCCGGTGATTCTGCTTTAGCGTCTTTTAATCCCAACATAGTAGGAATGGAAGGACCATAAATATCCGCATCCAACAACCCTACTTTGGCGCCTTCTAAGCCTAAAGCCACAGCCAGATTCACAGCAGTGGTACTTTTGCCTACACCACCTTTGCCTGATGCAACCAAAATCACTTGCTTGATATTGCGATAGGCAGGTTCTGCGGTGTTTTCGCTTTGAAGTTCCAGTTTCAGATCTGGCTGCACCTGCTGAAGCACCGGCAATAACTCCTCAGCCAAAGAGGCCCATGGAAATTTCAGCGTTAAGCTCAGGCTATTTTGTTTGCTGTTAAAACTGGCCTGCTGGATCAAGCTATCCAGCGGCATAGGAAATTCATTGCTTTGAAATTCAGCCAAAGTTTTGGCTAATAGGTCCGGCATATCATCCGGCGATGACTGCTGATTTGTTGCTTTTTTAAACCATTTAAACCACATCGTGTTACTCAATCTGTGTTGCTGAACTGGTTCGATTCCTGTGAACTGTATTTTGTGCGCACTTTGCCAGCTTTTCAGCGCTTTGCTGCTTTTGAACTGGTGCGCTTTAACGCGCGCTATTGTATCATTAAGCCACTTTTTTCAGTGATATATCTATGAGTTATCGATGACACAACGCAAAATTCTTATCACCAGCGCTTTACCTTATGCCAATGGCCCCATTCACTTAGGTCATATGCTGGAATATATTCAGACTGACATCTGGTCCCGTTTCCAAAAAGCCCGTGGTCATCAGTGTTATTACGTCTGTGCGGATGATGCTCATGGCACCCCTATTATGCTCAAAGCCCAGCAGCTGGGTATTACCCCTGAGCAGATGATTGCCCAAACATCGCAAGAGCATCAGGCTGACTTTGCCGAATTTTTAATAGGTTTTGATAACTATCACAGCACTCATAGCGAAGAAAACCGCCAATTCGCCAGCGATATTTACACCAAGCTGGATCAAGGTGGTTATATCAAACGCAAAACCATCAGTCAGTTATTTGACCCTGAAAAACAAATGTTCCTGCCGGACCGGTTTGTCAAAGGCGATTGCCCTAAATGTGGTGCTTTGGATCAAAACGGTGACAGCTGTGACTCATGCGGTGCAACCTACAGCCCAACTGAACTGAAGAACCCACGTTCTGTGGTGTCAGGCGCTACGCCAGTGTTAAAAGACAGCGAACACTATTTCTTCGACCTGCCCGCTTTTGAGCAAATGCTAAAAGACTGGACCCGTAGTGGTTCATTGCAGGACGAAATGGCGAACAAACTGCAGGAGTGGTTTACTGAAGGCCTGCAACAATGGGATATCAGCCGCGACGCACCTTATTTTGGTTTTGAAATACCAGGCGCGCCAGGCAAGTTTTTTTATGTGTGGCTGGACGCTCCTATCGGCTACCTAGCCAGCTTTAAAAACTACTGTGATAAAACAGGCGTGAACTTTGACCAGTTCTGGCAAAAAGATTCAGACGCTGAGATTTACCACTTTATCGGCAAAGACATTATCTATTTCCACAGCTTGTTCTGGCCGGCGATGTTAGATGGTGCTGGTTACCGTAAACCTACCTCTGTGTATGCGCACGGTTTTGTCACTGTCAACGGTGCCAAAATGTCCAAGTCACGTGGCACCTTTATCAAAGCCCGTACTTATCTGGAACATTTAAACCCGGAGTATCTGCGTTATTACTTTGCGTCCAAGCTGACCAGCAATATCACCGACCTGGATTTAAATCTGGAAGACTTTGCGCAAAAGGTGAATGCAGATTTAGTAGGTAAAGTGGTGAATATCGCCAGTCGCTGCGCCAGCTTTATCAGCAAAAAATTCGATGGCAAGTTAACAGCAGACATTGCAGAACCAGCTTTATTGGCTGAGTTCACAGCTGCAGGCGAAACTATTGCCGAAAGCTTTGAAAAACGTGAATTTGCCCGTGCTATCCGCGAAATTATGGCGCTGGCGGATAAAGCCAACCAGTATATAGACGCCAAAGCTCCTTGGGTGCTGGCAAAAAATGAAGCGACCTTAACCGAAGCGCATTTGGTCTGCTCTATGGGTATTAACCTGTTCCGTGTACTGATGCATTACTTAAAACCAGTGCTACCCGCTATGGCCAAAGAAGTGGAACTGTTTTTAAACGACGAATTAAGCTGGTCAACCTATCAGACCGCTTTAACCAATCACAGCATCAATGTATTTAAACCTCTGATGCAACGTGTAGAAATGACAAAGGTAGAAGCTATGGTCGAAGGCTCAAAAGAAAACTTACAGCCAACAGCTGCTGTAGCACCAAAAGCCGCTGAAACTAAAGCAGCTCCTGCTGTTGATTCAGCAGAAAACGCCATTGAGCCTATTGGCGAAACCATCAATATTGATGACTTTGCCAAGCTGGATTTACGTGTCGCCCGAATTATCAACGCCGAACATGTTGAAGGCGCTGACAAGCTGGTGAAACTGCAACTGGATTTAGGCAACGAGCAACGTCAGGTGTTTGCTGGCATTAAATCCGCTTACCAGCCTGAGCAGTTAATTGGTCGTTTGACGGTAATGGTTGCCAACCTGGCTCCACGTAAAATGCGTTTTGGCATGTCTGAAGGCATGGTCATGGCCGCTGGCCCTGGTGGCAGTGATATTTTCCTGTTAACACCAGATGATGGTGCGACGCCAGGAATGCGCGTTAAGTAGAAAATACGGGCGGGTCCGATGAAAATCGCCCGCCCTTTTTTGTAGCCGTTTGCAGGAAGCTTTATGTCTAACATTCTGCGTTCGTTTTCTTCGTTGTATTTTGCCACTTTATTGATGGTACTCGCCTCTGGGGTACTGACCACTTATTTAGGTTTGCGCCTTACCGCAGACTCGGCAGCACAAATCTGGATAGGCGGCATGATGTCGGCTTATTATCTGGGCTTAGTCGCTGGTTCTAAAATTGGCCACCGTTTAATAGCCCGTGTTGGTCATATCCGTGCTTTTGTTGCCAGCGCCGGTATTACCACAGCAAGCGCTTTAGGCCATGCTCTCATAGACGATTTAACCATTTGGCTGGTGCTGCGCCTGATGGTGGGTATGGGCATGATGTGTATGTATATGGTGCTGGAGAGCTGGCTGAACGAGCAGGCGGACAGTAACAATCGCGGCACTGTGTTCGCCAGTTATATGATTGTTTCTTACTTAGGTTTGGTACTGGGCCAACTGGCTATTAGCTTAAACCCGGAGCTGACACTAAAACCTCTGCTTATAGTGGCTATGTGTTTTGCGCTTTGTATTGTGCCTTTGGCCTTAACACGTCGTATTCACCCGGCGCCTTTGCAACCGGCGCCACTTAAAATCAAACTGTTCTGGCAAAAAGTGCCACAGGCACTGACAACTGTAGGTATGGCTGGTGTAATAGTCGGTTCTTTTTATGGCCTAGCACCGGCTTATATTGCGCACAGCGGCGCCAGCACACAACAAGTTGCAGCTTATATGGCAACTACTGTTATCGCAGGCTTATTGGCGCAGTGGCCTATGGGCCGGCTGTCTGACAAAATCAGACGCAGCAGGCTGATCCGCATCAATACAGTGATACTCGGTGCCGTTGTACTTTGTATCGCTATACTGCCGCTCAGCGGAATACCGCAACTGGTGTTTACTTTTGCTTTTGGTATTTTAGCTTTTACGCTGTATCCGCTGGCAACAGCACTGGCGAATCAGAATGTAGAGCAGGAACATCGGGTGGCTTTGTCAGCCACTATTTTACTGACCTTTGGCATGGGCGCTTGTATTGGACCGTTGATCGCCTCTGCTTTTATGCAGCTGATTGGCGATAGCATGCTGTATGGCTTTATGGCGTTGTGTACTTTGCTGCTGTTTTTACGTTTAACTCAGGTGAACTACCAACAGAAACAACAAAACAAAGAAGTAGCTCAGGACTATGTGATGGCATCGGGCGACTTAATGTCTTCCCCTTTAGCTGCAGCTTTAGATCCACGGGTTGACGAGCAAATGGTGCAGGAGCAAATGGTCAACCCTCATCATTCGGATGCAGACTTGCCGACGGCGGATCAAGTGCCTACAGCGGATCAAGAATTAAGCAGTATGGATGCAGAACCAGAAGCGGCCGCAACCACTGAAACTGTTGAAGCTGTAGATGAAGCAGAGCCAGATAAACACCAAACATCAGATCACAACAAACCGGCTTAAGCCGGTTTGTTGTTTTCACAGTTCAGCAAGCGAAAAAATCAGAATAACGTGAGTACCAGTTTGCCCACCACAGTATTAGAGGCCAGCAACTCATGCGCCCGCTCCGCTTCCGACCAGTCGATGCTTTGTGCCAACACAGGCTTAATTTTTCCTTCCGCCAAAGCCTTTCCAAACTGCTGACTAAAATCGCTGATTAATGCTGATTTATAGCCGTCTGTTCTGCTTCGAAGTGTGGAGCATAAAAGCT
>JAHIWM010000264.1 GCA_018815765.1 Gammaproteobacteria bacterium
CTAAAGAGCGGATTTTTTCGCGCTGTAATTCCAGCTGACGTTCGACTAAAGACACCACACCTTTTTGCTGGTGCGGTAAACGCAAGCGGCTTACCAGCTCCGGATGTTCAAGAAAAAATTCAGGATGATCATAGAGATAGTCTACAATCAGGCTGGCTTCGGCCAGTTCAGGGTTCAGCAGTGCTGTATCGAGAGGAAGGTCGCTCATAAGAATAATTGTCCATCAAAAACATGTTCGGCTGGTCCTGTCATTTTGACGGGTTGGCCAGGCCCTTGCCAGCGGATCTGCAAAGAGCCGCCTGGTAAATCTACCCTTACCTGGGTTTGTAATTTTTTCTGCATCTGACCAATGACCGCAGCAGCGCAAGCGCCGGTACCACACGCCAAAGTTTCACCTGCACCACGTTCCCATACTCTTAATTTGACATGAGAAGGCGACAGCACCTGCATAAAACCTATATTGGCGCGCTCAGGGAAACGTTCGTGATTTTCAAAAACCGGTCCCCATTGATGCACCGGAGCCGTCTGAATATCATCGACCAGTATCACTGCATGCGGATTACCCATAGACACCACACCACACAAAGTTGTTGCGTCTTCACTGTGCAAAATATAGTTCAGCTCTTGCTTCTGAGCTTTAAAAGGCACTTTGCCGGGATCAAACTGCGGCACGCCCATATTGACCGTAACCTGACCATCCTGCTCTATATACAAAGTGATTTTGCCAGACTTGGTGCTGACCGCAATTTTGTATTTATTGGTCAGACCTTTATGCCGGACAAACTTAGCAAAACAGCGTGCACCGTTGCCGCATTGTTCAACTTCAGAACCGTCGGCGTTAAAGATACGGTAATGAAAATCCAGATCCGGATCGTAAGGCGGCTCCACCATCAGCAACTGGTCAAAACCGACGCCAAAGTTGCGGTCGGCCAGCTTTTTGATCTGTTCTTTGGTTAAAAACACATTTTGGCTGACGGCGTCTATCACCATAAAGTCATTGCCCAAACCGTGCATTTTTGAGAAATGCACTAAGGTTTGGTTGTTGCGATCTTTAAACTTATTGTCTGGGATCATTCAGGGTACCAACTGTTCACCGCGCCACAGATCCTGCCATTGTTCTCGCTGGCGGACTAAATAGCTGCGGTCACCATCCACCAGCACTTCTGCGGCTCTGGGTCTGCTGTTGTAGTTGGAACTCATGGTAAAGCCATAAGCCCCTGCTGAGCGCACCACCAGTAAATCACCCGGTTCTACTGCTAAAGCGCGGTCTTTACCGAGGAAATCACCAGTTTCACAGACCGGACCTACTACATCGTAAGTGACGGCTGGAATTTCAGGTTTTTGTTGTACAGCAATAATAGATTGCCATGCACTGTAAAGTGCAGGGCGAATTAAGTCGTTCATAGCGGCGTCAACAATAGCGAAATGCTTTTCCTGACCCGGCTTTAAATATTCCACTTTGGTCAGCAGCACACCAGCGTTGGCCATAATGGCGCGGCCCGGCTCAAAAATCAGTGACAGTTGTGGATAAGCCGCCAATTTTTCTACCACTTTGGCAGCGTATTCAGCAGGATGTGGCGGAGTTTCGCCATCGTAGGGAACACCTAAACCGCCACCTATATCGATATGGCTTAAATGGATACCAACAGCCGCTAATTTGTCGATCAGCGCCAGTAATTTGTCTAATGCATCTAAAAACGGCTGGGTTTCGGTCAGCTGTGATCCGATATGACAATCGACACCACAAACTTTTAAATGCGAAGCGGCATCGGCTTGCTGGTACATGGCGAGCGCGTCGTTAATATCGATACCAAACTTATTGGCTTTTAAACCGGTAGAAATATAAGGATGGGTTTTGGCGTCAATATCCGGGTTCACCCGAATAGAAATTGGCGCAATGATATTCAGACGGCTGGCCACTTGCTGAATACGTTCCAGCTCTGGAATAGATTCGACGTTAAAACACTTGATGCCGGTTTGCAGCGCAAATTCAATTTCAGTGACCGACTTACCTACACCAGAAAACACCACTTTTTTTGCATCGCCACCGGCTTGCAATACACGGCGTAATTCACCTTCGGACACAATATCAAAACCACTGCCAAGGCGGGCCAAAAGGTTGAGCAGCGCTATATTGCTGTTGGCTTTGACGGCGTAACAGACCAATAAGTCACGGCTTGGCGCAGCTTCAGCAAAAGCTTTGTAATGGCGCTCAATGGTCGCACGCGAATACACATAAGTAGGCGTGCCAAATTCTGCGGCAATATCGGCTAATGCAACGCCTTCGGCAAATAAGTTCTGATTCTGATAATTAAAGTAATCCACTACTGTTCCTTTGAAAATACTGGCTGATCGGCTGGCGCTGGTTGTTCTGTCGGCGCCTTATTGGGTTGTGGGGTTTGAGGCAATGTCAAAGGACCTTTTTGGCCACAGGCCAGTAACCATTGGCTGAGCAACAGGATGCACACCAGTCTTTGTCGCTTTGTATTCATGGTTTTTATTTCATTAATTATTTTGCGCTCTATAATCGCATCCTTAACAGCAAAAGCAAACAGGTGAAACCGATGAATGACGTAGAATATGACGAACTGACCGATCAGGTGCTGCTTGCGGTGGAAGATGCGATAGAAGCATTGGACCTGGATTTGGATTATGAGTCGAACGGTGGCTTGTTAAGTATCAGCTTTGTCGACGGCAGTAAGGTGATTATTAATAAACAACCTCCACTGCATCAGCTGTGGGTCGCGACTAAATTTAATGGCCACCATTTTGAATTAAAAGACGGTGTCTGGATTGATAACAGAACAGGTGCTGAGTTCTGGGCATTAATTTCCGATGCCTTTAGTAAACAGTCTGGTCAAAACGTAGTATTGGCCGATAACTCATGAGTGATGCGGTCAGTGAACAAAATAAATAGAGAAATACAATGGCGTTACTTCCTTTTGTCGATGTAAAACCCGCAGGTCAGGCCGATGCCGCTGTTGTCTGGTTACATGGTTTAGGCGATTCGGGTGATGGTTTTGCCCCTATAGTGCCGGAATTACGTTTGCCAAAAAGTTCTGGCATCCGGTTTTTATTCCCTCATGCCCCTGTGCGTCCTATCACTATCAACGGTGGTATGCAGATGCGCGGTTGGTACGATATTAAAACCTGGGATTTAAACGACAGAGCGGACGAAACCGGGGTGCGTGAATCGGCCACTGCAGTCACGGCCTTACTGGACAAACTGATTGAGCAGGGCATACCTGCCAATCGTATTCTGTTGGCGGGTTTTAGTCAGGGCGGCGTGATCGCCTTACACTTGCTGCCTCGTTTGCCTTATAAACTGGCCGGTGTGATGGCGCTCTCTACTTATATGGCTGTACCAGGCAAGTTAAAAGAAGAAATGACAGGCGCTAACAAAAGTACTGCTGTGCTGGTGAATCATGGCACTCACGATGAAGTGGTGCCCTACAGTGCAGGTCAGGCCGCTTTTAATGCACTGAAATTCGCCGGTTTTACTGTGAATTGGGCCGAGTACCGTATGGGGCATAGTGTCTGCCCACAACAAATTGCCGATATCAGTCGTTTTATTCAGCAGCAATTACCAGCACTTTAAAAATGGAACAGTCAAAGTGACAACAGCACAGGAAAAACTGGTGGTTCGGGTCAGTCTGGGCGCTGCGGCTACAGCCTCTGGCGATTTGCCTGAACCAAAAGCAGAGCAACACTGGCTTTGGCGCCGTATTGCCGGTGCAGCATTAACGCTTTGTGCTGCTACTTTGCTGTTGTATGGCTGGTTAAATGTTGAATCACCTGATGCCGTGATTAGTCCGCTAGCTGAAACTGCTCCTGTTGTGATTACCACTGAATCTATTGAAGCCGCCACACCTGAGCTGGTGCTGGAAGCCGTACAGCAAAACCCAGAACCAGAGCCTGTACCTGTTAAAGCGGTAAGTACTGAAACTGCTGCGCCAGAAGTAAAACCAGCAGAGGTTTCAGTGGCATCGAATGCTACCGTGACCCAACAGCCAGTTGCTGTTGAAACTGCTTTAGTTGCAGAAACTTCGGCAGAAGTGGGTGCGCCACTCTTTAGCGCCGACTCTGGCGTATTAAGATTGGCCTTGTTGACCAACGAATCGCCTTCAGCCAAAGCCCGCAGCTTAGGTGAACAGATTGACGCAGCTACAGTTCCACAGTTGGCTTTGTATTCTGAGGTCAAAGGTTTAAATGGGCAGAACATTGAACATCTGTGGTATTACGAAGGCAAACTGATGACCCGCATTAAACTGCCGGTCAAACTGGATTACTGGCGTACCTACAGCAGAAAAGAATTCGACGCGGGCCAAAAAGGCGAATGGCGGGTCGAAATCCTTGATCCACAACAAAATCTGTTGTTTAGCCATCACTTTCATTATCAATAAGAACTATACTAAGCGGCATTTTCAGGCAGACCAGCCTCTATCATCATTTCGCTGCTGCTGTTTTCCGCTGTTTAAGGAGTACCTATGAACCTTGTCCGCATTGCCACCCGTAAAAGTGCTTTAGCTTTATGGCAAGCCAATTTTGTTAAAGCCGAACTGGAAGCTGCCCACCCGGGTTTGCAGGTTGAGCTGGTACCTATGTCGACTCAGGGCGATAAAATTCTGGACACTCCTTTAGCGAAAATCGGCGGTAAAGGCTTGTTTGTCAAAGAGCTGGAAACCGCCATGCTGGAAGGCCGTGCTGATATAGCAGTCCACAGCATGAAAGATGTACCGGTCGATTTTCCTGAAGGCCTGATGCTGCATACCATTTGCCAGCGTGAAGACCCACGTGATGCTTTTGTCTCCAACACTTATAAACAGCTTGCTGATTTACCCCAAGGGGCTGTGGTCGGAACCTCCAGTTTACGCCGTCAGTGCCAAATCAAAGCCATGCGACCAGACTTACAGATCAAAGACTTACGTGGCAACGTCAACACCCGTCTGGCAAAACTGGACGCGGGTGAGTTTGACGCCATTATTCTGGCTTCTGCTGGTTTAATACGTTTAGGTTTTGAAGCCCGTATTGCCAGCTTTTTAGAAGTTGGCACCAGTTTACCTGCCAATGGTCAGGGCGCTGTAGGTATTGAATGCCGTAGTGATGATTTGGTTGTTCAACAGCTGTTAGCTCCGCTGGAACATCAGGAAACCCGTATTTGTGTGTTGGCCGAACGGGCGATGAACCGCAAGTTGCAGGGCGGTTGCCAGGTGCCTATTGGTGCTTTTGCTGTACTTCAGCAGAATGAACTTTGGCTGCGTGGTTTGGTCGGACAGCTGGATGGTTCTGAAATTTTACGTTCAGAAATCAAAGGGGAAGCGACTCAAGCTGAGCAGTTGGGGACTCAACTGGCTGAACAATTACTGGCGTTAGGCGCGGACCGCATTTTAGATGCGGTCTACCGTCAGGCCTGATTGGCGTGTCTGCCCCGTTACTTGATCCACTAAGCCCGGTACTAATCACCAGACCAGCGGGCAAGGCGGATCAGTTGCTGGCCAGTTTAGATGAACTGGCTATTCCCTATTTGTATCAACCTTTGATCACCACCCAATTAGTGCCGTTAAAAGCCAAAGCTGGCACTATGCTGGAACAGGCCGATCAGGTGATTTTTGTCAGCGTCAGCGCGGTCAGTTGCTTGCAACAGCAATATGATTGCAAAAACATCACTGCGCCTTTAGTGGCCGTAGGAACTACGACTGCCACAGTGCTTGAAAGATGCAGTGGGCGCGAAGTGCTGGTGCCAAAGGATCAGCGTAGTGAGGGGTTGTTGGCTTTACCGCAGCTACAGGATGTAGCTGACAAACACATTGTGATAGTAAGGGGCAACGCGGGCCGCGAGCTGATTAAAAAAGGCTTACAACAGCGCGGAGCTCATATTCATTATGTGCAAAGTTATCGCAGAGTGCCTTTACCCTTAGATGGACAAAGCTTGTCAGACCAGTGGCATCAGCAACATATTCAATGTATTGTGGTCACCAGTAACGAAATTTTGCAGCTTATTTTTGAATTATTGCCCAAAGAGCAACATAGCTGGTTACAGCAACAGTTATGGATAATGGTCAGCCCGCGGATGAAAGAAGCCGCTATAGAACTTGGGATCGACGGATCCCGTATTTATTTGTCAGCCAGTGCCAATGATCAGGCGTTACTGGAGGCTATTTGCCAGTTAAGAGGAACTTGTCATGACTGATACGCCGGTGGCTGTTACCGCCTCTGAATCTCCACTCCCTAAAGATCCGGTTAAAAATGAACCGGTTAAAAAAGACCCGATTAAAAATGCTCCGTTACCATCAGCGAAAACAGGCCGCGCTGTTGCATGGTTTTCTTTAGTATTGAATTTGTTTTTGGTCGCTGCTATTGCCGCAGCGATTTGGTGGTTATGGCCGCAGTGGACTGCGTTGCAGCAACAGCAGCAAGTATTGCAACAGCAGCAACTGCAACAAACTGAACAAGGCAAACAGCAGCATCAGCAACTGACCGATCAATTACAACAGCAACTGGCATTAGTTGTTGATCAGCAAAAACAACAAGGCGCGTTGGATCAACAGCAACAACAGGCGTTGCTGCAATTGCAACTGGAAAGTAAAAAACAGCTGAGTCATGGCCGTACCTGGCAGTTATGGCAAATTCAGCAGTTATTGCAGCTGGCCGGACAAAAAATCTGGTTAGAGCAGGACATGCCAGCGGCCTTACGTTTATTGCAAGGCGCTGAACAGCAGCTGGCTTTATTGCAGGACAGCAGCATGCAGCCATTACGTCAGGCAATTCAGACTGATTTAGCTGAACTGCAAAAAAACACCTTGCCTGATGTCGCCAAAATTCAATTGGGTTTAACCAGTCTTCGTAAAGCAGTATTTGATTTACCGCTGCGTCAAAGTGAGCGTGAACTTGACGACGCCGCGCCTGTAGTTGCCACCAGCTCTGACTGGCAATCCACCTTACTTCAACACTGGAATTCATTCTGGAGTTCGTTAGTGCATGTACGCCCAACTCAGCCGGAAGATCTGTCTGTGTTATCTGCAGGCGAGCAACTGAGTTTACGTAACACCTTACAGCAACAGCTGTTGCTGGCTGAACTGGCGGCGATGAAGTATCAGAGCGAGTTGTATCAGGCCGCATTACAGCAAGCGATGGATACCTTACAGCGTTATTTTGCCGCTGTTGATCCAAAGGTCAGTGCAGCATCAGAACAATTAGTCCAACTGGCTGCTTTGCCTGTGGCTTTTCCTGCGCCTGCGGCTTTGCAATCCAGCGCTGTACTTGATCAGGTCATGCGTCAAAGTATGGTAGAGAGCACGGTGGAGAGCAAGCCATGATCCGTTTGCTAATAGTGGTTTTGCTGCTGGCTAGCGCTATGTGGCTGGGGCCATGGCTGACGCAGCATCCGGGTTATCTGATGCTGGTGCTGGGTCCATGGACAATCGAAATGACGCTGGTGGGTTTTGCCATCATTCTGTTGTTAAGCCTGAGTTTGTTATGGCTGACTTTACGAATTTTACGGCCGTTTTTGGGTTTTCGTAACTGGACCCTCAATCCGTTTCGTGGCCGTCAGCAGCGCAAAGCCCGTTTGGCTTTTGAACAAGCCGCTTTAGCCTTGGCTGCAGGGCGTTTTCAGGATGCCGAACAGTATTTTGACCGCTCTGACGCTATGCCAGAATTTACTATGCTACGCCAAAGTATGGCCTGCTACGCCGCTTTGCAGGCCGGACATGCGACTAAAGCTATGCAGCTGGCCGAACAGCTGGATGCAACTCAAGCTCAGAGTTGTTATGTCAAAGCTGATTTATTGCTGCGCCAGAATCAGGCCAAAGCAGCGCTGGAGTTATTGCAGCCCCATATGTTGATACCAGCAGATGCGCCTTTATTAGCCCCCTTGTATTTTCAGGCGCTTTTAGCTGCAGGTCATAATATTGAAGTCTTTCACACTGTGCTAAAAGCCATAGAGCAAAAGTGGTTTACTAAAGCGCAGTGGCAAGCGCAGCGTTATCAGATTTATCCGCAGGCCATCCGTAATCTGGCGGCCCAAGGCGTGTTTGACGAAACCAGTGATTATTGGCTGGCGTTGCCATCGAAAGAACGTAAGTCGATGGCTGCTGTATTAGGTCGTGTTTGGGCGAAAGTCAAAGCGGGTCAGGTAGAGCAGGCTGAAAAGCTGCTGGTTGATAACTTAGCGTACAGTGACTTGCCATTGGCATGGCCTGTGCTGAGGCAAATTCCATTAAAACGTCATGTGGTGTTGCTGCGTAAACAGCTGCAGCACTGGTTGCGCGATCACAAAGAAGATGCCGTGCTTTATGCGACTCTTGCTTATTGTGCTGAGCAAGACGGCGAACCTATGCAGGCTGAAATGGCTTGGCAAAAAGCTTTGCAATATCAGCCGGGCTTAAAAGCTTAATTTATGTCGTCTGAGTTATTAACGGGCCTGGCACCAATTATTGGAACCAGGCCTCGTCTTCTATTGCTGGGCAGTATGCCAGGCGCCGCCTCTCTGCTTGAGCAACGTTATTACGCCCACCCACGCAATTTATTCTGGCCTTTTATGCAGCAGCTGTTTGGGATTCCGCTTGAGCTTGGGTATCAGCAGCGTTGTCAGTTGCTAACCGAACAAGGTGTCGCTCTGTGGGATGTGATAGCACACTGTGAGCGACCGGGCAGTCTGGATAGCGCCATTAAAAAAAGTAGTGTGATTTGTAATGCAATACCGCAATTGCTTGAAGCTCAACCGCAGATCCTAAAGGTGTGTTTTAACGGCGCCAAAGCCACAGAAGAATTTAAACGTCATCTGCTGCCACTGCTGAAACACCGCACTGATATAGAGTATGTCCAACTGCCGTCCAGCAGCCCAGCTCATGCCAGCCAAAGCAAAGAGCAGAAGCTGGCGTTATGGGCTAATGCTTTACGCTAATTTACTACCATTCGGCACTTCTTGTTCAGGTATTGCCAATACTACAGCTCCATCGGGTCGGTAAAACCCTGTGATCAGGCATTCAGAACGAAAAGGACCAATTTGTTTGGTGGGGAAATTCACTACCCCTATCACTTGTTTTCCCAATAGCTGTTCCTGGCTGTACAAGGCAGTGATTTGGGCGCTGGATTGTTTGATGCCAATCTCATCACCAAAATCTACTCTGAGTTTGTAGGCTGGTTTGCGGGCTTCAGGAAAATCCGCCACTTCAACAATGGTGCCTACCCGTAGTTCAACCAAACCAAATTGTTCCCAACTGATAAGCTCCATTCTGATACTCCCGATTAGTTATTGTTCGCCAGTCTGGGTTGCAGACGATCTTTTAAATCCCCTTCAATCACTACTGCGCGACCAGTTTTTTTATCTAAACATACAAAAGTGATATTGGCGTCAGCCACTAAGGTATCTGTGCCTTCCAGCCAGATTTTCTGATGAATGATGGAGCTTTTGGTATTGATGACGCTGAATTCGGTATCAATCCGCAGTTGCTGGCCCATGGTGGCCTGAGCTCTGTAGTTAATATTGATATTGACGATCACCCAGGCCAGACCCAGTTGTTCGAAATGCTCTATATCGCCATGCTGTTCCAGATAGCCCCAGCGGGCTTCTTCCAGAAATTCTAAATAACGGGCGTTATTGACGTGCTGGTAGCCATCCAGGTGATAACCCCGGACTTTGATAAAAGTGTGATGTAACATAAGACTCTCTGGTTGGACCTGTTTGATGCCATGATGCCATAATTTTAGCCTGGGGTTAATCAGGTTTTTCCTGCACAAGACTGAGATTTTTTTGGCCTGCAGCTGTGGAACCAGTAGAATAAGCGCACTTTGGTTCTTTGGTGTTTTTATGCGTCTGTTACAGCAGCTCTCTGCTAAACCCTATTCCACTTTTGCCTTGGATACACAGCTTGCCGAATTGGTTGAGCTGGAGTCTTTGGCTGAATTAATGGCTTATCAGCCCGCTGTCACACCTTTATTGTTAGGTGAGGGCAGCAATAGTATTTTCCTGACCGATCAAACCCGGACTGTCTTACGTTATTTAGCCAATAGCCGGACTGTGCTGTCAGAAAACGAGCAACAAGTACAACTGCATATAGAAGCAGGGGATAACTGGCATCAACTGGTCAGCTGGACTGTGGCTCAGGGCTGGTGGGGATTAGAAAACTTATCCCTTATACCTGGCAGCGTGGGCGCAGCTCCGGTGCAAAACATAGGTGCTTATGGTGCTGAGTTGGCGGATTGTTGTGATTATGTCGATTTTTTTCATTGGCAAAGCCGTGAAGTGCAGCGATTAAGCAAAAGTGATTGTGGTTTTGCCTACCGTGATAGTGTTTTCAAAACGGCTCTTGCCGGTCAGGGCGTCATTGTGGCTGTCGGTTTCACTCTGAAAAAACAAGGTCAGCCGAAATTAGGCTACAAAGGGTTGGAGCATTTAAATCAACACAGCAGTGTTGCTGAATTGGCAGAAGGCGTAATTGCTGTGCGTCAGTCTAAATTACCTGATCCTGCAGTCTTGCCAAACTGCGGCAGTTTTTTTAAAAACCCTGTGGTCAGCCAGTCTGTGTTTGAAGCTATTCAGCATGCTTATCCTGCGATACCGTTTTATCCACAAGCTGATGGTTTGGTCAAATTGGCGGCAGGCTGGCTGATAGAGCAAGTGGGTTTAAAAGGTCAGCGTATTGGCGATGTAGGTTGTTATGAAAAACAAGCGCTGGTGCTGGTGAATTTCGGCAAAGGCACAGCAACAGAGTTACAGCAAATGATAACGCTGATACAGCAAAAAGTTGCAACAAGGTTTGCTGTTCAGCTCGAACCTGAGGTGCGCTTACTTGGCTAATGAACCACGTAAAACCTTGCCCCATAGCCTGATTGTACAGCGACAACTGGTGCATTATCTGGCTGATGGCGCTTTGTGTTCCGGCCAGTGGCTGGGGGAGCAGTTGGGTATTAGCCGCACTGCTGTCGCCAAACATTTAGAACAATTGCAGCAGTACGGTCTGGATTTATACAAAATAAAAGGCAAAGGCTATCGCCTGGCGCAACCAGTGCAGTTGCTTGATGCCGCATTGATTAAACAACAACAGCAACAACAGGCGCCGGTGTGGGTGCAGTCAGTCACTGATTCCACCAATAGTCAGTTGATGCAAAAACTCAAAGATGGTGTGGTACCAGAAAAAGGTGCTGTGCTGGTGGCCGAAGCTCAAACCGCAGGCCGTGGTCGGCGTGGCAAACAGTGGTTTTCGCCTTTTGGCTGCAATTTGTATTTTTCAATGTACTGGCAACTGGAGCAAGGTATTCAGGCCGCTATGGGTTTAAGTTTGGTTGTTGGGCTTGCCGTAGCAAAAGTGCTGCAACAGCAGTGGCAATTACCGGTGCGGTTAAAGTGGCCCAATGATTTGTATATAGAGCATAAAAAACTCGGTGGTATTTTAGTGGAGCTGGCGGGGCAAACTCATGCCCAGTGTGATGTAGTCATTGGTTTAGGCTTAAATATCCGTATGCCGGATCACACCGATAAAGCTGTGGATCAACCCTGGGCTGATTTAACTTCAGCTTTAGGTCAGCCCATAGACCGCAATTTATTGGTGGCGTTGTTGCAGCATCAGTTGGTGCTGGAATTACAGCAGTTTAGCCAGCAGGGTTTTACGGGTTATGTGCAGGAGTTTAATCAGTTGGATCAATTTGCCGGTGAGCAAGTGACTTTATCCAGTGGCAGTCAAACCATCACTGGTCTTTGTGCTGGTGTGGATGCTCAGGGTGGGCTGGTACTGGATATCAATGGCCAGAAGCAAAGCTTTTATGGCGGTGAACTTAGCTTAAGAAAGGCGCTGTGATGGAATTATTACTGGATATAGGCAATAGCCGCAGCAAAGCCCGTTTAGCTGCTGGCGGACAACTGAGCGAAATACAACTGGAAAACATCAGTGCAGAACAGTGGTCGTCAATAAAAGCTGTGTACTGTGCCAGTGTGGCTGCGGACAGCCGGGTGTTGGCAATACGTGAGCAAATTCCTTCTGCTATTCCTTTTATCCAAATCCGCAGTGAAGCTAAGGCTTTTGGCGTTATTAACAGTTATCAGCAGCCGCATTTATTAGGGGTGGATCGCTGGCTGGCTTTAGTGGCAGCAGCAGAGATACATCCCAATACAGATCTGTTAATAGCAGACGCTGGTACAGCTTTAACTATTGATTGGTTAAGTGCTGCTGGTGTGCATCAGGGCGGTTGGATTTTGGCTGGACAAAAACTGCAGCAAGAGGCTGTGTTAAGCAAAACTGCCAAAGTATTTTCGGCAGAGTTGGAAACTGAGCAATTATGCCCGGCAACTGACACAGCCACAGCTTTGTATCAGGGGGCTATTGCTGCTTTAGTAGGTGCTATTCGTCAGGCATGGGCAATTAAACCAACACAGCTGATTATTTTAACGGGGGGTGATGCCAGGCTTCTGCAAAAATACCTGACCGATCTGCCTATTCAGCTTGAACCTCAATTGATCTTTCAGGGATTAGCCCGTTATATTCAGCCGAATTGACCGTTTTGTGTACTTATTGAGCATTCAGTCCGGATTTTATAAGTTTTTTTTTATTTCCTGTTGCGTGGGGTGGGGCATTCCACTAGAATTCGCACCCACTGACGTAGCCGCTTTAGCTCAGTTGGTAGAGCAACTGACTTGTAATCAGTAGGTCATCCGTTCGACTCGGATAAGCGGCACCATTAGTGGAGGGGTTCCCGAGTGGCCAAAGGGATCAGACTGTAAATCTGCCGGCACTGCCTTCGAAGGTTCGAATCCTTCCCCCTCCACCATCTTCAGTGAAATAGCTACGAGTAGGCCGCGGGCATCGTATAATGGCTATTACCTCAGCCTTCCAAGCTGATGATGCGGGTTCGATTCCCGCTGCCCGCTCCAAACAGATCACGTTGCTGATATAGCTCAGGCGGTAGAGCGCATCCTTGGTAAGGATGAGGTCCCCAGTTCGATTCTGGGTATCAGCACCATCTTAAAAGCCTTTCTCGTTGTACAATCAAAAAACTTATTTCATACAACCGCCGTTTGTTAATAAAGGGTCCATTTATGGCTAAGGCTAAATTCGAACGTAATAAACCGCACGTTAACGTAGGCACCATCGGTCACGTTGACCACGGCAAAACTACTTTAACTGCTGCTATCACTAACGTACTGGCTAAGCATTACGGCGGCCAGGCATTCGCTTTCGATCAAATCGACAAAGCGCCAGAAGAAAAAGCTCGTGGTATCACGATCAACACTTCTCACGTTGAATACGATACACCAACTCGC
>JAHIWM010000265.1 GCA_018815765.1 Gammaproteobacteria bacterium
ACTATTTCACCCAGTGCAGATACAGCGGACGGTAAAATTCACTTTACTCCGGCAAACTTAACCAATAAGTTTCACCGCTCACTCGAGCCTGTTACCACAGGTCGTATTCTCAAAGCCATGTTCAGTGATGACAAACATTTTGCTCATCACCAGCATTTGCCGGATAACGACCATTTTGGTGACGAAGGTGCAGCTAATCATACCCGCCTATGCAGCGACTACGGTACAGCAGGTGTCGAGCTGTTTGTTTACGGCCGCTACGCCTTTGATTCGTCTAAGCCAGCGCCTAAACGTTTTCCTGCCCGACATACGCTGGAAGCCTGTGAAGCGGTCGCCCGTCTACACGGCTTGTCCGAAAATGGTGCTGTGATGATGCAACAAAACCCGGATGTGATTGATCAAGGCGTCTTTCACAATGATGTGATTGCTGTCGGCAACCAAAACGTATTGTTTTTTCACGAACAGGCTTTTGTCGACACGCAAAACAAGCTCGATGAAATTCGCCGTAAGTTTAGCCCTGCTGCTGACTTACACTTTATTGAAGTGAAAACCTCTGAAGTGTCAGTATCAGAAGCGGTGAAAACTTATCTGTTTAACACTCAGTTGGTCACTTTGCCTAATGGTGATATGGCCATTATTGCGCCGACAGAGTGCCGTGATAGCGACACTGTATCGGCTTATCTGGAGCAGCTGACAGGCCGGGGTACTCCGGTGCGTCAGGTGCATTACTTTGATGTCAAACAAAGTATGCAAAATGGTGGCGGCCCTGCCTGTTTACGCTTGCGTGTAGCTATGAGTGAAGCGGAACATCAGGCGGTTAATCCTGCTGTATTGATGAACGACAGCTTGTTTGTCCGGTTAAATCAGTGGGTAGACACGCACTACCGCGACGAGATCAGTGAAGCAGATTTAGCCGATCCGCAGCTGCTGATTGAAAGCCGTCAGGCTTTGGATGAACTGACGAAAATTTTAAAGTTGGGTTCTGTGTATCAGTTTCAGCGGAATTAAGTGGTCAGAGACAAATAAAAAGGCGGATTTTTTATCCGCCTTTTTATTTACAACTTGACCCGTATTCTTTACAGAGTATCAGAACAAGAACGGCCTTCACCATATGGGTTTCTGGCTGGTCCGGAGTTTTCATCTGCCACATAAGGGCCTGACACTATAGTTCTGAACTCACGGCTCGACACATTTTCTGTACCGTCAGCAAAACCTGAAACCGTTAACAGCACTTTGGTCCATGGCGCAATATCACGGGTATAGGTTAAATTGAAAGTGGCTATGCCATTGTCATCAGCCCGCACTGTACGTGGCACAGAAGCGACATTGCCAGGCGTTAACTGGCCATCGCCGTTGGTGTCTTCGCCCTCGTCCAAAATACCATTGTTATCTAGATCCTCACTTTGACAGTCTTCTATCCCGGGTTTAGTCAAATCAGTATCATCTAAAGTCACTACCGCCTCCCAGTATTCAAAATCAACTAAGTCTGGTACTGCGTCCCAATAACCTTTTCTGTAACTGACAGGTAATACGGAAACATTCAGGTCCTGTCCGGCCACCGGATTGCCGGATGAATCCGTTACCAATATAGAGAACTCTTTGCTGAACAACGACGCCGTTGGTTCCTGAATATTATTGCCTGTACCAAAGCGGAAAAATAAAGTTCTGGTACCAACAGAAACCGGCGTATTGCCCGATATCACAGGAGTGGTATCTAGTACGGTAGCAAGTACGTTTAAGTTTTCACCTGTGCCTGCCCCTGTAGTGTTGTCCGCGGTAAATACGGTGCTGGCTAAGCCTTGTGAGTCAGTGACCGCAGTAGCCGGGTTAATCTGTCCACCAGGGGCTCCTTCCAACGTAAAGGCCACTGAACGATTTTTCACCGGATTGTTGTTCTGGTCTCTGATTACAGCTCTGATGACACTTTGCTCTCCGGGCCCTACCTGAGCTGGAAATGCTGACACTTTCACAGTATCCGGCACTGTCGCAATAAATTCGACTCTGGTTTGAGTGGTTAACAAGTCGGTAGCACCTGGCCGAATTTCGGTGGCCGCAATATTGGCAAATCCTGCAAAATTCGAAGCAACATATACAGAAGCTCTTCCTTGAGCATTGGTGCTGTGATCCACCGAAACCTGAGTTAAATTACCTGACAATAAACCCAGAGTACCTCTGGTTGTGGTTAAGTTCAGCGCCTTGCTGGCGTTAGGCAGGCTATTAACCAGCCATTCGACTGTGAGTTGTTGTTCCGTTCCCAAAGGAACTTCTATCACATCCGTATTTAAAAACCTGAACTGGTCCGATTGAATACTGACAGCTGCTATTGCCGTTGCCCCCAACCCAGTGACCCGAATTTCATCTGCTCCCCCCAGATTCGCTTTATATATGAAGCTGACACGCCCGCTATTGCCAGCAGTGACCAACGAGGTGCTTGTGATTGGATTGCCCAAGGTAGAACTAACAGCCAAAGTTCGGCCCTGAATGCCCTTACCTGAAAAATCGGTTAAATCAGCCGTGATGCTGACTTCGTCGCCTAACACCATAGAACGTGGTGCTGCTATTAAAATGCTGGTTCCTACCACATCAATATCGATAGTCGCACTTTTGTCTCCTACCGAAGCAGTTACAGTGACTTTGCGTAGCGACGGATCCACACTGCTGGATAAATTCGCTTTGGCAACACCATCAGCTCCGGTTACACTATTCACCAGTTCAAGCTCGCCAGAGCTGGTACTAAACTGAACCGTAACACCAGGCTGCAATACATTATTAGGGTCAAGGATCACCGCAGATAAATCGACTCTGGCGGTATTACCCGACCCCAGTTGCAAGGTATCTGCAATTAATCGGATAGAACCAACGGGTTTCTCCGGTTCAACGTCATCTCCATCCCCTGCCGACGCAAAACTGGTCGTGCTGGTCTGACCGCCGGTCAAAGTGGCGGCTATGGTTCCGGCGCCACTTTTGCTCCCCACCAAAACACCTATAGTTGCTACACCACTGCTGTTGGTTTGAGCTGTGCCTGCTTCATTATTAAAACTGGCTAAAAGTGCATCATTAAAACTGAATGTCACCAGTTGGCCTGCCATAGATCGGCCTGTGGATGAAGATAAGGTTGCAGTTAAAGTCAGAGGCTGAGCTTTACTGACATCCGTCGACACGACTCCCGAAGCGTTGGTTAAAGCAAGACGGATACTGATCACTTCGGTTGTGCCGCCGCCGTCGCCATCACTAATTGTGCCACCACCGCCACCACATGCAGCTAACAGAACTAAAACAACGAAGACAAAATACAACCGGAATCTTAGCATCTGGATTCTCCATTGGATGCGCTAACTTATTGTAATTATTCTAGCTTAGTCGAAACTCTCGCAGTGGGTTAAGCTAAAGCGCAAAATAATTCAGTCAGTTGCGGTTTTTCTTTTGGCTCGCAAACTGTTAGGCTAAGCGGCATTTTTCTGGACTCACAAAGATAAAAATGAATTCAAAAAAGAAATTAGGTCTTACCCCACGTATTCTGATCGGCATGGCACTGGGTATTCTGGTGGGTGCTTTATTTAAATTCCTTTTAGCTGGCGAAGCAGAACGGACTTTAAGTCTATTTGGCGCTGAACTGGGTCTGCGGGCCTTTTTTGTTGATGGTATTTTTCACGCCGGTGGGCAAATTTTTGTTGCCAGCCTGAAGATGCTGGTTGTGCCTTTAGTTTTTGTTTCGCTGGTCTGTGGTACCAGCTCGTTAAGCGACGGCAGCACCTTAGGACGCTTGGGCGGTAAGTCTGTGGGTCTCTATATTCTGACCACAGCTATAGCTATTGCTATTGCCATCTTTTTTGCAGTTCTGGTCTCCCCTGGCACCGGAGTACAGATGACAGCTGATACACAATTTAGTGTGCAGCAGGCTCCGTCTATTACTCAGGTCTTTATTAATATGTTCCCAAGTAACCCGGTAGAAGCCATGGCGAAAGGGGAAATGCTGCAAATAATCGTATTTTCTGTGCTCTTTGGTTTAGCTGTAGCCTTAACAGGTGAAGCAGGTTCCAGAGTGCGGGCTTTGTTTAATGATTTAAATGAAGTGGTGATGAAGCTGGTCAGTTTTATGATGGCACTGGCCCCTTACGGTGTGTTTTTCCTGATGGCGAAACTATTTACCACCTTAGACTTAAAAGATCTGGAAAGTCTGGGCTGGTATTTTGGCACTGTACTTTTTGTATTGTTTTTTCACGGTTTTATAGTGTATGGCGCTTTTATATCGATTTTTGGTCGTTTAAATCCGCTGATGTTTTTCAGAAAAATGAAAGACGCCGCATTATTTGGTTTTAGTATGTCCAGCAGCAATGCCACTATTCCGGTCAATATGGAAACCGCCACTAAAAAACTGGGCGTCAGCAACAGCATCGCCTCTTTTACTATCCCATTAGGCGCCACCATCAATATGGATGGCACTGCTATTATGCAGGGCGTGGCGACTGTATTTATTGCTCAGGTATTTCAGGTCGATTTAACCACTATGGATTACCTGATGGTGATTCTGACTGCCACTTTAGCCTCTATTGGCACTGCTGGTGTACCGGGCGTAGGTTTGATTATGCTGGCGATGGTGCTACAACAAGTAGGTTTACCAGTGGAAGGCATAGCGCTGATTATAGGTGTTGACCGCTTATTGGATATGACCCGAACTGCAGTCAATATTACTGGCGATGCTATGGTCTCTTGCCTGGTGGCCAAAAGCGAAAATCAGTTTGATGAAGCCTGTTTTAACAATCCGAACGCCGGTAAAAACAGCTAAAACCAGTCTGATAAAAAAACGCCGCTCTATGCGGCGTTTTTTATTCTGCCCTTGTTACCAGCGGATCCAAAATGCCTTTTCAACAAGCTTACTGAGGTTAAATTGCCGCTGTGCAAAAGGCCTTCCAGTCAGATTACGCAGTGCCACTAATTCAACAGAAGCGGCAAAATCAAATAACTGTCGGATCTCATCCTCAGTCACAGAAAACGGCGGGCCAGACATTTCTTCTTGCGGATACTCCAGGCTCAGAAGTAACAACGAAACTGGGCCAGTACAGAGGCTTTTTAACTGCTTTACATAGTCAATTCGCATCTGCGAAGGTAAGGCTATTACTGCGGCTCTGTCGTAAATCAGACCAATATCGCCCAGTTGCTGTGGCTCTAACCCAAAGTAGTCTCCTTGCCATATATCCACAGCAGGATGATTAAACTGCTGAAAGTTACCTTGTACTGAAACTGAAAACAGCTGCTCTTGATCCTGATAAAACTGCTGACAGGCCAGTTCAGAGAGTTCAGCTCCTATAACTTTACTCTGCTGAGATAACCACCACAGATCCAGGCTTTTGCCGCACAAAGGCGCAAAAACAGCCTTAGAATGATCCCAACTCAGTTGAGATACCAGTACAGGCAACAGCGGGTGAACATCATATTGATGAAAACCTATTCGTTGTTGTTGCCAGCAATTGTGCCAAAACTCAGACTGCATCACTTAACGCCAGAAACTCAGGTTAGATAACTTGCTCAAACTTGTGGCCACAGCTTCGCTCGCCGCTAAACCGACTTTTTCTGCCAGGTTACGTTTGATTTGATACTTCACCAGCACTACTTTTTTGCTATTAAATTGCTGGAACAGATAGTCA
>JAHIWM010000266.1 GCA_018815765.1 Gammaproteobacteria bacterium
CTGGAACCGTTATCAATCTGCGTTAAAGGAGAATGGATAAATGACCTTGATCAGTATGCTTATCGCCTTAATTATTGAACGGCTGGCGGTTCGCAGTGAGGCATGGCAGTTTTTGTTTTATGCCAAAAAGTACCTGTCTGTTAGTCAAAGCTCAGGTTTGTCCAAATTAGTCAGCGAAAGCAAAGGCCAGTATCTGTGGGTGCTGTTGCCTGGCATCGTCTATGCTCTGGTGCTGTGGCTAATCGGCAGTAGTCTGGTGACTTTAGTGCTGAACACACTGGTATTACTGGTATGTATTGGTTGTTGGCATTACCGTCAGTTGTACAAACAATATTTAAACGCCAGTGAAAGAGCGGATAACGAAGCTGCTTTTTTAACTATGCAGCAATTAAGCTCAGATGTAGGTTTAACCGATGCCGATTTAAGTTATGGCCAACGTCTGGTCTGGCTGAACTTTCGTTATTACGCTGCAGTCTTGTTCTGGTTTGCTATTTTAGGTGGTGCTGGTGCTATCACTTACGCTTTGCTGCGTCAGATGAATGAACCTGCCAGCTGGGATAAACCGGTGAAACTGGCGGAAGAAGGTGATGAGATAGCTGATGTTGTGGAAGATGCGCCTGAGATTCCTGCAGTCTTCCAGCAACTGATGTTTTGGGCTGACTGGGTGCCTGCACGTTTATTTGGTATAGGTTTAGCTTTGGTGGGACATTTCTCCCGTGCTTCTGCTGCGTTGTTAGCCTTTTTAGGCGATTTCTCAACGCCTGCAGATAAAGTAGTGACTACAGTAGCCAAAGCCGCTGAACCTTTGCCTGATGATGCCTATAACTGCGCAGAAGAAACCGCTTGTATGGTACAGTTAGCTAAACGTAATGTGCTGTTTTTCCTCGCATTAGTCGCAGTGCTGACACTGTCAGGCTGGCTGGGTTAAACTTAATTAGGGTCAGAGTAAAATTAAGCCAAGCCGTTTAATTTTACTCTGACCCGAATTTTACTCTGACTCAAACCCCTTCAATGGTCAGACCAATTTTCTTGCCTTATTTTCCCCTCGTTAATTTTGAGCTATTACTCTAATTATTTACCCGCTTTGGTCGCATAATTCCGCAGTTTAATTTACAGTTTGATTCCTTTCTGCTAAGTTATGCCGCACTGAATTAAATTGGTAAGACCAATTTACAAGTGGTCAACTTAAATAACCAAGACAATAACCAGAGACTTAACATCAAGGTGGAAATGTCCAGTCTGAGAATCAAACCAGCCAAATTGTCCGACCAAATAGTCCAGCAACTGGAACATATGCTGCTGGAAGGTACTTTTACGCCCGGACAAAAGTTACCGCCTGAGCGTGAACTTGCGCTGCAATTTGATGTCTCCCGTCCATCCTTACGTGAAGCGATTCAGAAGCTCGAAGCCAAAGGTTTAGTGAATCGCCGTCAGGGTGGTGGCACTTATGTTTGTGAAAATCTGGCTGTGGGTTTAACCGATCCGCTATTTGCTCTGATTGGTCGTCACCCTGAATCGCAATTTGATTTACTGGAGTTTCGTCACGCTTTAGAAGGCATTTGCGCTTATTACGCTGCGTTGCGTGGTACACAAGCGGACTATGAGTTGATTAAACAAAGGTACGAAGAAATTTGTGCTGCCCAGCAGCAACAGGATTTAGACGCTGAAGCGCGGTCGGTAGGCCAGTTTTATTCGGCGGTGGCAGAGGCATCGCATAATGTGGTGCTTTTGCATTTGGTGCGCGGCTTAACGCCGCTGGTGGAGCAAAACATCAAGTTAAACCTTGAAGTTTTGCGGGAAAAAGAAGGCATAGTGAGCCAGCTGAATTCGCACAGGCATCGCCTGATGCAAGCGGTGATCAATGGCGAGCCGGAGCAAGCCCGGCAAGCCAGCAACAGCCATTTAGCCTTTATCGAAGAGGCATTGCTGGAAGCTGACCGGGAGCGCTCACGCATTGAACGCTCGCTCAGACGTTCACAACAGAGCGAATGAGCGTAAGCATACTTTTTAACTGTTAATGTTCCGCTCTCTGGCGTGGAACTGATTAAGGAAACTTTGATATGTCTGAAGTCAATAAGACTGACATCGACGCGCTCGAAACCAAAGAATGGTTAGAGGCTCTTGAATCTGTAGTTCGCACCGAAGGTGTAGAGCGCGCTCAGTTCCTGTTAGAACAAGTGCTGGAACAGGCTCGTCTGGAAGGCGTGGATATGCCAACGGGCATCACCACCAATTACATCAATACCATTCCGCCACAGCAGGAACCTGCGTATCCGGGTGATGTAAATCTGGAAAAGCGTATCCGCTCAGTGATCCGCTGGAACGCTATTATGATCGTTTTACGCGCTTCGAAAAAAGAGCTGGATTTAGGTGGCCACATGGCCTCTTACCAGTCTTCAGCTGCGTTTTACGAAACCTGTTTTAACCACTTCTTCCGTGCGCCGAATGAAAAAGATGGCGGCGATTTGGTGTATTACCAAGGCCATATTTCTCCGGGTATTTACGCCCGTGCTTTTGTCGAAGGCCGTTTAACCGCAGATCAGCTGGATAACTTCCGGCAGGAAGTGGGTGGTGAAGGTTTATCCTCTTATCCACACCCTAAATTAATGCCTGAATTCTGGCAGTTCCCTACAGTTTCTATGGGCTTAGGCCCTATTACGTCTATTTATCAGGCCCGTTTCCTGAAGTATTTAGATGGTCGTGGTATGAAAGACACCAGCCAACAACGTGTCTATGCTTTCTTAGGTGATGGCGAGATGGATGAGCCGGAAAGCCGTGGTTCTTTATCTTTTGCTGCCCGTGAAAAGCTGGATAACCTGTGTTTCCTGGTGAACTGTAACCTGCAACGTTTAGATGGTCCTGTGATGGGCAACGGTAAAATCATCCAGGAACTGGAAGGTTTATTCCGTGGTGCCGGCTGGAACGTGATTAAAGTGGTATGGGGCAGTGGCTGGGACAAGCTGTTGGCCAAAGACACCACGGGCAAGTTACTGCAACTGATGAACGAAACGGTAGACGGTGACTATCAGACCTACAAAGCCAAAGACGGTGCTTATGTTCGTCAGCATTTCTTCGGACGTTACCCTGAAACTGCAGCTTTAGTGGCTGATATGACAGACGAAGAAATCTTCGCGTTAAAACGTGGTGGTCATGAGCCATCCAAGTTATACGCTGCCTTTAAATCTGCTCAGGAAACCAAAGGTCGCCCAACTGTGATCCTGGCCAAAACCATTAAAGGTTATGGCATGGGTGAAGCGGCTGAAGGCAAGAACATTGCGCACCAGGTCAAGAAAATGGATATGACCCATGTGCTGCAAATTCGTAAGCGTCTGAATCTGGAAGACTACATCAGCGAAGAAGATGTACAGGCTCTGCCTTATATTCAGTTGCCTGAAGGTTCACCTGAGCATGCGTACCTGCATGCCCGTCGTAACGCATTAAATGGTTACACGCCAGTGCGTTTACCGAATTTCACTAAAGCTTTAACTCTGCCTGAACTGAACGTGTTTGAGCCTCTTTTAGAAGAGCAAAAACGTGAAATTTCGACCACTATGGCTTTTGTGCGGTCACTGAACGTATTGCTGAAAGATCCAAACATCGGTCAGCAAATTGTGCCTATTATTGCTGACGAAGCCCGTACTTTCGGTATGGAAGGTTTATTCCGTCAGATTGGTATTTATAACCCTCGTGGCCAGACCTACACGCCGGAAGACCGCGCTGTGGTGTCTTACTACAAAGAAGAAACTTCAGGTCAGGTATTGCAGGAAGGTATTAACGAGCTTGGTGCTATGGCGTCATGGGTCGCAGCCGCTACTTCATACAGCACCAACGATCTGCCGATGATCCCATTCTACATTTACTACTCGATGTTTGGTTTCCAACGTGTTGGCGATATGGCCTGGTTAGCTGGTGATCAGCAAGCCCGTGGTTTCCTGTTAGGAGCTACTGCTGGCCGTACGACCTTAAACGGTGAAGGCTTGCAGCACGAAGATGGCCACAGCCATATTCTGGCAGGCACAGTGCCAAACTGTATTTCTTACGACCCGACTTACTCTTATGAGCTGGCGGTGATCATTCAGGATGGTATCCGTCGTATGTACGGTGCTGATCAGGAAAATATTTACTACTACATTACAGTGATGAACGAAAACTACCATCACCCTGCTATGCCAGCAGGTGCTGAAGAAGGTATTCGTCGTGGTATCTATAAACTGGAAAGCCATGCTGGTGACAAAGCTAAAGTTCAGCTGTTAGGCAGCGGCACTATCATGAATGAAGTGCGTAAAGCAGCTGAAATTTTAAGTGAAGACTACGGCGTGGGCTCAGATGTCTTCGCTGTAACTTCATTTAACGAGCTGGCACGTGATGGTCAGGATTGTGAGCGCTTTAACATGCTGCATCCTATGGCTGAAGAAAAAGTGCCATATATAGCCACTGTGTTAGGTTCAGCTCCTGCTATTGCAGCGACCGACTATATTAAAAACTATGCCGATCAGGTGCGTTCTTTTGTACCTGCGGTGTCTTATAAAGTTCTGGGTACAGATGGTTTTGGCCGTTCTGACAGCCGTGAAAATCTGCGTCGTCACTTCGAAGTGAACGCGGGGTACATAGTGCTGGCGTCCTTACGTGAACTGGCTAAACGTGGTGAAATCGATAAGCAGTTAGTGGCAGACGCCATTGCCCGTTTTGGTATCGACACTAATAAAACTAACCCACTGTACGCATAAGAGGATTTGTCATGACGATTGAAATTCATGTGCCGGACATAGGTGCGGATGAAGTTGAAGTCACCGAAGTACTGGTGAAGGTGGGCGACAAAGTTGCACTGGACCAGTCATTGTTATCGGTAGAAGGTGACAAGGCTTCAATGGAAGTACCAGCTGCACAAGCCGGTACTGTCAAAGAAATTAAAGTCAAAGCTGGCGATAAAGTAAAAACCGGCTCGCTGATTATGGTATTCGAAGCTGAAGGTGCTGCTGTTGCAGCGCCAGCAGCTGCTCCGGCTCCTGCGGCTGAACCAGCCCCTGTTGCTGCTGCTCCGGCCGCGCCAGCCGCTGCAGAGTTAAAAGAAGTTCAGGTACCTGACATTGGTGGCGACGCCGTTGAAGTGACTGAAGTGATGGTGAAAGTCGGTGACACTGTTGCCGCTGACCAGTCTCTGTTGTCGGTCGAAGGCGATAAAGCTTCAATGGAAGTACCAGCGCCATTTGCCGGTACTGTTAAAGAAATCAAAGTCAAAGTTGGCGACAAAGTACAAACAGGCTCTTCAGTTTTTGTGTTTGAAGTGGCCGGTAGTGCTCCATCAGCTGCAGCTCCTGCGGTAGCCGTTCCTGCTGCTGTTGCTGCGCCAACTCCAGTAGCAGCGCCTGCGCCTGCAGCATCAGCTCCGGCTGCAGCACCATCTGCGCCAGCAAGCGAGTTTACCGAGAATCAAGCTTATGCTCATGCTTCTCCTGTGGTCCGTCGTTTAGCCCGTGAGTTTGGTGTTGATTTAAGCAAGGTCACAGGCACAGCCCGTAAAGGTCGTGTACAGCGCGAAGATGTGCAAAATTATGTGAAAAACATTATTGCGCAAGTGGCATCCGGCAAAGGCAATGTCACCAGCAGTAGCAACAGTGTGGGTTTCGATTTAATCCCATGGCCAAAAGTAGATTTCAGCAAGTTTGGCGCTGTGGAAGAAAAACCACTGTCACGTATTCAGAAGTTATCCGGTGCGAATTTACACCGCAACTGGGTGCGTATTCCGCATGTCACTCAGTTTGATGAAGCTGATATCACTGGCCTGGAAGAATTCCGCAAAGAGCAAAACGCACTGGCTGATAAAAAGAAAATGGGCGTTAAATACACTCCGTTAGTCTTTATTATGAAAGCTGTAGCCAAAGCGATGGAAGAGTTCCCAACATTTAACAGCTCGTTATCTGATGATGGTTCCAGCCTGATCCTGAAGAAATACGTGCATTTAGGTATAGCGGTCGATACACCAAACGGTTTAGTGGTGCCTGTGGTACGTGACGTAAACAAAAAAGGCATTATCGAGTTGTCCCGCGAACTGCAGGATATTTCGTTAAAAGCCCGTGAAGGTAAACTGACCGCTGCGGATATGCAGGGTGGTTGTTTCACCATTTCCAGCTTGGGTGGTATTGGTGGTACGGCCTTTACGCCTATCGTCAACGCGCCTGAAGTGGCTATTTTGGGTGTGTCAAAATCTGAAATCAAACCTAAGTGGAATGGTAAAGAATTTGAACCACGTCTGATGGTGCCGTTGTCTGTATCCTACGACCATCGTGTGATTGATGGTGCTTTAGCTGCGCGTTTCACTGCGACTCTGGCATCTTATCTGGCGGATATTCGTCAGATCATTATGTAAGACGAAACACGACTGAAAGTTGTCCCATGTTCTGAAAAGATACGGGACATCTTTCAGGTAGGGTGATAAAATTCCGTCACTTTATTTCCTGGCCGCCTATTTTGCTGGCGGCTATCTTAGCAAAAGATAAAAAGGTAAAACGATGAGCAACGAAATCAAAACTCAAGTTGTGGTGTTAGGCGCCGGCCCTGGTGGATATTCTGCAGCATTCCGCGCTGCTGACTTAGGTCTGGAAGTGACTTTAGTTGAAGCACGCAGCACACTTGGTGGTGTTTGTTTAAATGTTGGCTGTATCCCATCTAAAGCTTTATTACATGTAGCAAAAGTGATCGACGATGCCAAAGAAATGGCATCACACGGTGTGACTTTTGGTGCTCCACAAATTGATTTAGACAAAATCCGTGCCTGGAAAGACAAAGTAGTAGGTCAACTGACCAACGGCTTATCTGGCATGTCTAAAATGCGTAAAGTTAAAGTAGTGACTGGTTACGGTAAATTCACTGGCCCAAATACGCTGGTTGTGGGTGATACCACTATTACTTTTGAAAGCGCTATTATTGCAGCTGGTTCTGAGCCTGTTGCTCTGCCATTTATTCCAAAAGATGATCCACGTGTGATCGACTCTACCGGCGCTCTGGAATTAAAAGACATTCCTGGCGAAATGCTGGTATTAGGTGGCGGTATCATTGGTTTAGAGATGGGTACTGTGTACCGTGCTTTAGGCTCTAAAGTCTCTGTAGTTGAATTTGCTGACCAGCTGGTTCCTGCTGCTGATACTGATCTGGTGAAGGTGTATACCAAATACAACAAAGACAACTTCAACATTATGCTGTCGACTAAAGTGACTGCAGTTGAAGCCAAAGCTGATGGTTTGTATGTAACTTTCGAAGGTAAAAACGCACCGGCAACACCAGTACGTTACGACAAAATTTTAGTGGCAGTAGGCCGTCGTCCAAACGGCGCGCTGTTAGATGCTGCAAAAGCTGGTGTGAACGTCGATGAGCGTGGTTTTATCAATGTAGATAAACAACTGCGTACTAACGTGCCTCATATCTACGCTATCGGTGACGTGATTGGTCAGCCAATGTTAGCGCACAAAGCTGTGCATGAAGGCCATGTGGCTGCTGAAGTCATTTCTGGTTTGAAGCACTTCTTCGATCCGCGTTGCATTCCTTCTGTGGCTTACACAGATCCGGAAATGGCATGGGTAGGTATCACTGAAAAAGAAGCCAAAGAAAAAGGTGTTGCTGTTGAAACAGCTACTTTCCCTTGGGCTGCTTCTGGCCGTGCTATCGCTTCAGCCCGCACTGAAGGCTTCACTAAGTTAATTTTCGACAAAGAAACTCACCGTATTTTAGGTGGCGCTATTGTCGGTATTAACGCTGGCGAAATGTTAGGTGAAATCTGCTTAGCAGTAGAAATGGGTGCAGACGCTGAAGACATCGCTCTGACTATCCACGCTCACCCAACATTAAATGAATCTATTGGCTTAGCGGCTGAGATGTACGAAGGTTCTATTACTGACCTGCCAAATCCAAAAGCGAAGAAAAAATAAGCTTAGCTTTTGAGTGAAAAAAACCGGCAACTGCTTCGCATTGCCGGTTTTTTTATATTTTGTTACAACTTCCATTAACAAAAAAACGCAGCCAAGAGTAGTATGGTGCAGTTAGTCAACCCATTTTGGCAGGAACCCTTCGGATGAAAAAAATTACCTTAACAGCCTTAAGCGTTGCGATAGCGCTTGGTCTGGCAGCCTGTGGCAAAGCGCCGGAAACCACCACCACTGAAACCGCAAAACCAGCAGCAGAACAACAAGCTACAGCTGCTGTAGCAGCCTTAGTTTCTGGTGTGGACGAAGAAAACTTTGATTCAGCAGTTCGTTTTCAGGATGATTTCTTTTTAGCTGTCAACGGCGGCTGGCTCAATAAAACTGAAATCCCTGCGGAAAAATCTTCGTACGGCTCTTTCCATGTACTGGCTGACAACTCGCAGCTGGCTGTTAAAGCTATTATTGATGAAGTCGCCAGCCGCACTGATTTAGCGCCTGGTTCAGATGGCTATAAGTTAGGTAGCTTCTACAACAGCTATATGAATGAAGCCAAACTGGAAGAGCTTGGTTTAACCGCCTTACAGCCTCAGTTGGAACTGATCCAGGGCTTAAAAGACAAAAAGCAACTGGCCAGCACTTTTGCCTCACTGCAACGTGATGGCGTGACTATTCCATTAGGTTGGTACGTTAACAACGACGCGAAAAAATCTACTGAATATGCTGTGTATGCGGATCAGAGTGGTTTAGGTTTACCAGACCGTGATTACTACACCAAAGATGATGAAGCTTCGAAAAAAATTCAGGCTGAATATCAGACTTACCTGCTGGATTTATTTACTTTAGCTAAGCATGCAGACCCTGCAGCTGCGGCTAAACGTGTGTATGCACTGGAAACTGAACTGGCGAAAAACCAGTGGACCCGTGTACAAAACCGCGACGCGGATAAAACCTACAACAAAGTAGCTACTACTGATTTAGCTAAAACTCTGGGTGAATTAAGCTGGAGCGACTTTGCTGCCGGTTCCAAACTGAGCAGTGTGAATGAAATCATTATTGGTCAGCCAAGCTACTTTGAAGCGCTAGGTAAAATTGTCGCCGCTACAGATATACAAAGCTGGCAGGATTACCTGACTTTCCATACGGTCAATGCCTATGCGGACAAGCTGAATAAAGCTTTTGAAGACCGTCAGTTCCAGTTCTATTCGACTACTTTACGTGGTGTTAAAGAGCAAAAACCACGCTGGAAAAAGGCCGTGGATGCAAGTGACGCTGTGTTAGGAGAATTAACCGGTAAGCTGTATGTGGAGCGTCACTTCAAACCAGAAGCCAAAGCTCATATGGAAAAGCTAGTGGCAAATTTAATCAAAGCCTACGAGCAGTCGATTAAAGATCTGGAATGGATGTCAGAAGACACCAAAAAAGCTGCATTGGTTAAATTGGGTACTTTTACACCAAAAATCGGTTACCCGAACAAATGGAAAGATTATTCCAGTTTAGAGATTAAAGCCGATGATTTAGTAGGTAACTTTGTGCGTTCAACCCATTGGGGTTACGACCAGATGCTGGCTAAATTAGGTAAGCCAATCGATAAAGACGAATGGTTTATGACACCACAAACGGTCAATGCGTACTACAACCCGGCGAATAACGAAATTGTATTCCCTGCTGCTATTTTGCAACCTCCGTTCTTTAATATGGCGGCTGAAGATGCAGTGAACTATGGCGGTATTGGCGCTGTCATTGGCCACGAAATTGGCCATGGTTTTGACGACCAGGGCGCCAAATATGATGGCGAAGGTAACTTACGTAACTGGTGGACAGAGCAGGACGAAACCAAGTTCCAGGCTTTGGGTAAAGCCTTGAGTGCGCAGTACAGCAAATATGAGCCGGTACCTGGCCATTTCGTTAATGGTGATTTGACCTTAGGTGAAAACATCGGTGACTTAGGTGGTTTAACTGTAGCTCTGAAAGCCTACCATATTTCACTGGAAGGCAAAGAAGCGCCAGTAATGGATGGTTTTACCGGTGATCAGCGTGTGTTATTAAGCTGGGCTCAGGTATGGCGTTCTAAATACCGTGATGAAGTGATGATCGAGCAATTAGCGACAGACCCACATTCACCAGCGCATTACCGCGTCAACGGTATTGTCTCCAGCCTGCCAGTGTTCTACACAGCTTTTGATGTGAAAGAAGGCGACAAGTTGTATATAGCGCCGGAAAACCGCGTGAAGATTTGGTAACTGTCAGATTAAATCTGAACAGTTAGATGTTAGGGCCGCGATGCGGCCCTTTTCTTTGTCTGGCTTTCTGTCTTTGACTTCTAAACTGCTTTCGCCGTAGGCGAGATACTTTCTTTTGC
>JAHIWM010000267.1 GCA_018815765.1 Gammaproteobacteria bacterium
AAAGCGGATAAGTCTGGTGCCAGCCTGGGCCTGTTATTAGGTGAGACTGAGCTGGAACAGGGCGAAATTACGCTGAAATGGCTCAGAGAAGATAAGCCACAACAAAATATTAAATTGACTGAATTAAGCGCTTTTCTGAAGCAGCTGGTTTAAAGGGATCGAAGATGGAAATTTACAACAGCGAAGAACAACAAGTTGAAGCAATTAAACGCTTTTGGCAAGAAAACGGCACCGCTATTATCGCTGGTGTAGTCTTAGGTTTAGGTGGCTTATATGGCTGGCGTTATTTTCAGGACCAGCAACTTGAAACTACTATGGCGGCTTCAAGCGCTTATAGCCAATTACTGGAACAGCAACAAAAAGCTGCAGATAACCCAGAATTATTAGCGCAGTTCCAGACCTTCGTTGATAAAAACAGCGATTCTTCTTATGCCTTGCTGGCTGCTTTTGTGGCTGCCAAAGAGGCTGTTGCTAAAGAAGATTACGCCACTGCAGCAAAACAGCTGAACTGGGTGGTGACTACAGCCAAGCAACCAGAGATTAAAGCTCTGGCCCAACTGCGTCTGGCTCGTGTGCAAAATGAACAAAAAGACTATGCAGCCGCCTTAGTTACGCTGGCTTTACCTGTACCCGAAGCATTTAAAGCACAACAGCAAGAACAAACCGGTGATGTGCTGCTGAATTCAGGTGAATTGGCCAAGGCTAAAACCGCTTACCAGGCTGCTGTTGCAGCTACTAAAGATGCTCAGAATCCTATTCTGAAAGTGAAATTAGACGAACTGGCGCACGTAACTGCTGCTTAAGGTGTAAGAGTGAAGTTATTCAGGTCCCGTATCGGCTTAATGCTGGTGTTGTTGACGACTTTGGCTGCTTGTTCTTCCAAAGAAGAATTGGTTTATCCGGAAATTAACAACAAAATTGAACCCGAAGAAATTTGGAGTGCATCCGTTGGTGATGGCGTTGAACATTATGATTCAGCGTTACGCCCGGTGATATACAAAGACAAGGTTTTTGCGGCCAGCCGTGCTGGTTTAGTAATGGCTTTTGACCGTGAGTCGGGCGATCGCCTATGGACTTTCGATGTGCGCGATGATGGCACTGGCAGTTTTCTGGATGGTCTGAAGTTCTGGAATTCAGTAACAGCCCGCGTATCCGGTGGTGTCAGTGTTGGTTATGACAAGGTATTTGTCGGCACTGAAAATGGCGATGTAGTGGCATTAAACCCTGACACTGGCGAGCTGGTATGGCGCGTTAAAGTCAAAGGTGAAGTCATTGCCAGCCCTGCCGCAGGTGAAGGTTATGTGTTGGTGAATACTTCAGCTGGTTATTTGTTTGCATTGCATCCGGATACAGGTGAGCAGCGCTGGATGCATGAACAGGAAAGCGCTTTATTGAGCTTACGTGGTACCAGTGAACCTGTGATCGCCAGCGGTGGTGTTATTTTTGGTAGCGGCGCCGGTAAGGTCTCCGTATTAATCGCCGACAAAGGTGTATTGGCATGGGATGCCGCTATTGCAGTGCCAAAAGGTGCAACAGACTTATCCCGCATGGTTGACGTAGACGCAACCCCTATAGTTGTCGATGGTACAGTGTACGCTATTGCCTTTAACGGTGAGTTAGTGGCGTTAGAATTGCGTACTGGCCGGGTGATGTGGAAACGTGAATATGCCAGCTTCCGCGACATGGTGGTTGAAGGCAATACGATCTATCTGGTCGACAGCGTGGGTAAAATCTTCGCCATTGACCGTCGTAACGGTTTAGAGCAGTGGGCTCAGTTAGGTTTGCATAAACATTTCCTGACAGGTCCTGTTGTTTATAAAGACTATCTGGCTATTGGCGATGTCGAAGGTAACTTATTCTGGTTGGATAAAAACACCGGTGAATTTGTTGCACAAGACTCCTACGGCTCTGGTTTTTATGTGCAGGGCGTCAGCTCAGCCGATGAATTAGTGATCCAAACCCGTGACGGTGGGCTAAGTTTAATACGCTTACCTTAAACCAGCTGAGTATGGAATAAGACAAGGTCGGAGCCGATAAACCATCGCCTCCGGCCTTGTTGTTTAATAAAGTTTAATGATTTATGTAGTTGTCACGGCTGAAAAGCCTGACGTCACAGAGTAAGAAGGCCAGTTGGCCTGCGGTATCCACAAGGATACATAGTAATTTTATTTGAGGTAAAACCATGTTACCTGTAGTGGCTTTGGTTGGCAGAGCCAACGTTGGAAAATCAACATTATTTAACCGTTTGACCCGCACCCGTGACGCCTTAGTGGCAGATTTCCCGGGCCTGACGCGCGACCGTAAATACGGTTCAGTCAAATACGAAGGTTACGAATTTATTGTGGTGGATACCGGTGGTATCGACGGCAATGAGCAAGGCATTGAAGTAGAAATGGCCGAACAGTCACTAAAGGCGATAGACGAAGCTGACATAGTGCTGTTTATGGTAGATGCCCGTGCTGGCGCTACTGTGGCTGATGATGCGATAGCGCAACACTTACGTCGTATCAATAAAAAAGTCTTTTTAGTCGCCAATAAAACCGATGGTCTGGATGCAGATACAGCCACAGCAGACTTTTATAGTCTGGCGCAGGGTGAAGTCTATCCTATAGCTGCTGTGCATGGCCGTGGCGTGTTGTCTTTGCTGCAACATGCGTTATTGCCTATGTTGTCTGAACAGCAACAACAGCGTATTGCCGCTATTGAAAACGGCGAAGAATTACCTGAAGACTTGGAAGAAGAAAGCGAAGAGGACATTACTCAGGCTAAGGATCAGCATATCAAGCTGGCCATAGTGGGTCGTCCAAACGTCGGTAAATCGACTTTAACCAACCGTATTTTAGGTGAAGAACGTGTTGTGGTATTCGACATGCCTGGCACCACACGGGATTCAATTTATATCCCCATGACCCGCGGTGAGCGCGAATACACCTTGATTGATACAGCTGGTGTGCGTCGTCGTGGCAAAATTGACGATATGGTCGAAAAGTTCTCTGTCATTAAAACCCTGCAGGCGATCGAAGATGCCAACGTCGTGATTTTAGTGTTGGATGCCCGTTTAGGTATTTCCGACCAGGATTTAAGCATTTTAGGTTTTGTGCTCAATGCGGGTCGTTCATTGGTGCTGGCTGTCAACAAATGGGATGGCTTGGACGAGCGTGTTAAAGAAGATGTGAAACGTGAGCTCGACAGACGCTTAGGTTTTATCGACTTTGCCCGTCTGCATTTTATTTCTGCGTTACACGGCTCAGGTGTAGGTAACTTATTTGAATCGGTAGAAGAAGCGTTCGACTCGGCAACCCGTCGTGTCAGCACAGCGCTTTTAACCCGTATTATGAAAATGGCTGTGGAAGATCACCAGCCACCTATGGTGAAAGGCCGTCGGGTAAAGCTGAAATACGCTCACGCCGGTGGTTACAACCCGCCTCTTATCGTGATCCACGGTACTCAGGTAGACGACCTGCCAGATTCGTACAAACGTTATCTGATGAACTATTTCCGTAAATCCTTGCAGATGATGGGCACCCCAGTGCGGATTGAATTCCGCGAAGGCGAAAACCCGTTCGCGGGCAAACGTAGTATGCTGACACCCAATCAGCAGTACAAACGGGACCGTATCTTAAAAGCCAGAGCGAATCTGGTGAATAAAAAGTAAGTTTTACAAGGCCAGCGAAAGCTGGCCTTGTTGTTTGTGCTCTACACTTCGATTCAAAATTGTAGGGGAGGGTCTTGTACCCGCCCGTCTATAATTCCAATCCAATACCAATCAGGGTTTATCCCTGCCCGCTAAATAGCGCCAAACGTGCGGGTTGTGATAGATCACGATTCCTTAATCAACCATCCTTACTCTGAGGTTTTATGCTGCATCATGTTTCTTTTGGTGTTTCTGATATTTATCGTTCGGCAGCTTTTTACGATGCAGTGTTAGCTGCTTTAGGTTATGTCCGGGTTTGGGATGATATCTGCGACGATGACCCGGATTGTGCTGTAGGTTATGGCTACAGCAATGGTGGCGACAAGTTTGCCATCAAACTCAAAGCACAAGCTTTGTCAGGTTCAGTACCAGGCTTTCATCTGGCCTTTGCCGCACCAAGCCGCAGTGCTGTAGATGAGTTCCATAAAGCGGCTTTATTGCATGGTGGCAAAGACAATGGTACAGCGGGTCTGAGGCCAGATTACGGCGATGAATATTATGCAGCTTTTGTGATTGATCCGGATGGTTACCATATTGAAGCTGTGATTAATGGTGCTGAGCAGGTGCTGTAGTTGTAACTGTTGCTGCTTGCTACATTTTTTACTTTAAAGCTTTCGCCGCTGGCGAGCCGCTTTCTTTTGCGTCGCCAAAAGAAAGCGGCGCAAAGAAAAGGCGACCCCAGGTCGCAGCGAAAGCCCGGCCCAAAATCGTGCGTCCAAGGCGGCTGGGTAACTCGCTCGTCGCTACCGCTCCTCACTCAGACACTCCCAGCCTTAAAACCTTGGCCACCCAATTTTGT
>JAHIWM010000268.1 GCA_018815765.1 Gammaproteobacteria bacterium
CGCTTTTATCTCCCGCTGAATTCTGTATCTTGAAGTTACTTGGGTATATAGTAAGTCTTCAAAAAACTACTGAAAAGGACACAAAATGAAGCACTTAGCACTCTGGATCTTTACTGCTTTTTGCTGCGTTGCTTTACCCTCAATAGCCTCGGAGCCTGCAACACTGCAAGGCAGTTGGACACTCAAATCTGCGATTTACACCAAGGCCGACGGCACTGTGATCAACCTGTCAGGCGAGGATCTGAAATCGGTAAAAGTCTTGTCCAAAAGCTATTTCAGTTTTGTCACAGTGAATAAAGACGGCAGCTTCAGCAGCGCCTTAACAGGCACTTACCAGTTGAAAGGCAATGACTATCACGAAACGCCACAAACAGGTTCAGTCGCCAGCATGCTAAATAAAACCTATGAATTTAAAGCCAAAGTAGAAGGCGATCTCTGGCATCACAGTGGTATGGAAGATGGAATGAAAATTGAAGAGGTCTGGCAAAGACTAGATTAATCTGGGTAAGTCTGGCAAAGACTGGATTAATCCAGTCTTACCAAAGCAGAGAAATCAAGCTGCTGCCACTGTGCATCTTGATGAGTCACCAACATAAAACCCGCCGGATAAGTCTGTAAAAAGCGTTGCAGCATAGACAACGCCTGAAAATCCAGATGATTATCCGGCTCATCCAGCAGCAAAAAAGGCGCATAAGGCTGCAATACCAAAATCAATAACAACAACTTCATCCGCTCTCCGCCGCTGAGCTGCTGCGTTGGTAACGTCAGGCGCTGTGCACCAAGTCCTATACCAGACAAAGAGGTTCGGATCTGCGACTCCTGCTGCAACATAGTAAGAGCTCTGATCGCTTCTACAGCGCCTGGGAAATTATCCAGTAAAGATAAATGCTGATCCAAATACCAAAGCTGTTGTTTTACCTGCACCACACCCTGTGTTGGCTGAATAAAACCCGCTAGTACTTTAAGTAAGGTCGATTTGCCACTGCCATTGCCTCCAGTGACAACACAGCGCTGCTGCACATTAAGCTGAAAAGATAGAGGCGTTTTCGAGCCATAAGGTAAAACCAGGCCGTCACAATAAAGCACAGGGCCGCTACAAACTTTTGCTGCGGCAACAGATGGCAGTTTTGGCAAGTCGCGGTAATCCAGTTGTCGTTGCAGCTGTTGGCGCTGAGCACTTAACTCCTGCTGTTGAGCCTGCACCTGAAGCTGTAAACGACCATGACTTTGTTCAGCCAGCTGAGCTTTTCTGCCCAGTAAAATAGGCGCTTGATTGGCGTGGGGTTTATTCTTTTTGGCCTGCTGATGTTTTTGCTGTTGTTGTTCAAGCAATAGCTGTTGCTGCTGCCGCTGACGGCTTTGTTGTTTTTTTAGCTTGTCATTTTGCTGTTGCAACTGCTGCTGTTGCCTCTGGCTCTGCTGCAAAAAGTCCTGGTAGTTGCCCTGATATTTCTCCAGCCCTAAAGGCGATAACTGGTAAATACAATCTACAGGCGACAATAACTCCACATCATGGCTCACTAACAAATATCCAGCCTGGTGCTGTTGTAGTTGCTGCTGAAGCCATAAACGAGCTTTTTGATCCAGATGATTTGATACTTCATCGAGCAGCAAAAACTGCTCTGTTGCAAAAGCCTTTGCCAGCCGCAGTTTCATCAACTGGCCCCCGCTTAAAGCCTTGAGTGGTAACGCAGGATCGGCTGGTAAGCTTAGCTCTGACAACCACTGCCTAAGCTCTGCTTTAGCTAACCAGCGATCGCCAATGCAATCAAAATCAGTTTGGTCCAGACCGCCTGCCTCTACTCGCTCTAAAGCTTCAAATAAAGCATCTAACCCCAGATAACAGCAGATGCTTTGGTCTAGAGCAGCTTCTTGTTGAGACACATAATAAAATGGCTGCAACCAATGCAGCTCCCCCCTGTGACTCAACTGGGTGTTCTGACCAGCTAGACGATTTAATAACAAGGATTTACCACAGCCATTTAAGCCAACTAAGGCCTGAGCTTTATGCTCAAGCTGTAGATCAATAGCTGGATGTAATAACTCCAGACCTGGATGGGTCCATTGGAATTGGCGACATAACAACACGGTAGATAATTCAGACATACAGACTCCTGAAATACAGGAAGGCTGTGTTCACAGACAAAAAGAAAAAACGATAAATACCTGTTAAACAACAGCATTCCTGATGATTTGTAAAATAACGGCTACAAATTTTCGGGAATTTAGTTGTTCATTTCAGCGGTACTCGAAGTGGAAGTGGCTTTATGCTAACAAGTAAAACAAAGTGCTGGCAAGTTATTTCACGGCGCTTTTGATGCACAGTGCTTTAGCCAAAGACTTAAAAGTAAAGTCAGCATAAACATCAGCAAGGAGCCAGCCACTACCCCATTCCAGCCCCAATGCTGCCAAAATGGAGATAAATACAAACCACCAGAACTTGCCCCCAGATAATAAAAAACCAGATACAAAGCGCTGGCACTGGCTTTGGCTTTAACCGCCTGCTGATTGACCCAACTGCTGGCCAGCGAATGGCAGAGGAAAAAGCCAAAGGCACTGATAAAAAAACCAAACACAATCAAAGGTAAGGCGTTAAAAGCCGTCAGCACTGTGCCCAGCATCATAATGGCTATCCCCAGCGCCATGCCCAAAGCAGGATGAATTCGCTGCCCCACTTTACCGGACAAAGCAGAACCTACAGTGCCGGTTAAATAGGTAATAAATAACAAACCTATCCAACCGCTTGATAATAAATATGGGGCATCAGACAAGCGGAAAGCCACAAAAGTGTACTGATTTAAAAAGATAAAAAAGTTAAGGCCACCAATCAGATAAGTCAGCAACAAGGTTTTCTGACGTAAATGAAACCAGTTGTCCGACATGGCTTGTTTGAGCTGAAACGGCTGCTTTTGAAAATAACTGGACTTAGGCAGATAACGCCAAACCAGATAAGTACAGAGCGCACTGCCCAACCCCATAGGCCAGAACACCCATTGCCAGTGATTCATTTCAGCAAACCAGCCTGACAACAAACGCCCGCTGATCCCCCCCAACGAATTGGCACTGATGTAATAACCCACAGCCACCACCATGGCCGTTTTACTGAACTCTTCGCCCATATAAGCGATAGCAATAGCGGGCAGACCACCCAAACAAAAGCCCTGCAAAGCACGCAGTAACAAAAGTGAGTGATAAGATTCGACCTGGGTCAGCGCCAATGTGCTCAGCGCCATACCGCCCAGACTCCAGAGCAATAAAGTGCGACGACCATAAGAATCCGACAAAGCGCCATACACCAGTAAAGACAAGCCTAACGCCAGCGTGCCTATGGCATAACTCCAGCTGGTTTGTAGTGGCGTCAGTTGAAATTCGCGGCTTAACAGCGGCAATAAAGGTTGCAACATATGCAGGTTGGCAAACACAAATACAGCAGCCAGACAAAGCGCAAAACTGGCAGCGTAAAAAGCAGGGGTGTTTTTTTCAATCATCGTATTCGTCAACAACATGGAGCCAGAGAAACGACTCACCAAAGATGGCTAAGTATACCGCGAACAAGCCAATTTTTACTTTGTTTTACCGCAAATGGCTGTCGCACAGCTGAAATACCTGAGATCAAAGCGTAAGATAAGCCACACCTTACGCACTCAAACCAAAAGGAAAAACTATGCGTCTCTCTTTTCTGGCTCTGACCATCAGCGGCCTGTTATTGGCGGGCTGTAACGATGCCCCAAAATCAGTTGAATCAACTAGTATAACCACACCAGTCGAAGCTGTTTCCCCAGCAGTTCAAACTGCAGATCAGTTGTATCAGCAGTCCACCCAAATACTGTTTCAGGCTCGCGCTTTAAATGCCTCAGCTTTGGGTTTATCTGAAGACGTAGTAGGCAAAACTTTTAATACAGAGCTGGAAAACTACAGTGCAGAAGCCGAAGCACAACTTCGGCAACAACTGAATGCAGTCATCAACCAACTCGCCGCCCTTCCGGTACCAGCAGATGCTGTTGATGCGGAAAACCAGGCTGTGATGCTAAACATTATGCAGTACTACGCGGGCAGCAATGAGTTTCCGCAAGGTTATATCGACTCCTGGATGGGACATTCAGCTTTTGTCGTCAATCAGATCAATGGCCCCACTATCGATATGGCTGGCGCATTACAAAACTCTCATCCAATCAGCAATGAGCAGGATGCAAAAAACTACCTAAGCCGGCTGGAGAAATTTGGCGCAGCGTTAAAGGCCGTTGAACAGCGTTTTACATCAGATGCTGCGACTGGCTGGATAGCACCTAAAGTACTGCTGGAAAAATCACTCGCCATTTTAGATGGTTATGCCAGCGGTGAAGTGACAGATCATGTGCTGTACAAAGATTTTGCGAAAAAACTGGATGGCCTGAAAGAATTAACTGCAGAAGCAAAACAGCAGTATCTAGCCTCAGCCGCATTTTTAGTACAAAAGCAGGTGCAGACGGGTTATCAGCAACTGGCAGCTGCAGTGCGGGCAGAACTGCCAAAAGCCAGAACAGAGTCAGGCATTTGGGCACAGCCTGGCGGCGAGAAGTTTTATGCTTATTCAGTAAAACAACTGGGCGATACCGACCTGACACCAGAGCAAATCCACCAGAAAGGTTTGGATGAAGTGGCCCGTATCAGTCAGGAAATGGACAGTATCCTAAAGTCTGAGGGTTATAAAGACGGCACTGTTGGCGCTCGTATGACGGCGTTGAATGGCGAAGCACGGTTTTTATATGAAGACTCAGACGCAGGTCGTCAGCAAGTGCTGGATGACTTAAATAAATACATAGCTGAAATTAATCTGCGTATGCCAGAGCTTTTTGCCACTAAACCGCCTTATCCGGTGGAAGTGCGCCGTATTCCGGTAGAAATTCAGGACAGCGCTGCTGGTGGCCAATACAGCTCACCAGCCATTGATGGCAGCAAACCTGGTATTTATTGGATTAACCTGCGTGATATTAAAGCCAATGCCAAATTTGATTTAAAAACCCTGACCTACCATGAAGCAAACCCAGGCCATCACTGGCAGGTTGCGTTGAATTTAGCTCAGGAGCATTTGCCTCTGCTGCGCCGTGTTGCGCCATACAACAGCTATGTCGAAGGCTGGGCTTTGTATTCAGAGCTGGTCGCTAAAGAAATGGGCATGTACAAAGACGATCCTTTTGGCGATTTAGGCCGCCTGAAAGCGGAGTTATTCCGCTCAGTACGCTTGGTGGTCGACACTGGCATGCATGCGAAAAAATGGACTCGAGAACAAGCTATAACCTATATGGCAGAGACCACAGGCACCACAGAGTCTGATGTAGTGTCTGAAATCGAACGCTATATGGCATGGCCTGCTCAGGCTTTAGGTTACAAACTGGGCATGCTGAAAATAGTTGAGCTGCGTGCTTATGCCAAAGAGCAGTTAGGCGACAAGTTTGATATCAAGGCCTTCCACGATTTAGTGCTGTTAGGTGGCGCTGTACCTATGTCGGTGCTGGATACGAAAGTGAA